>JBDRGJ010000351.1:0-4123 GCA_043817835.1 bacterium | reverse complement strand
TGTCGGGAAAAAGTTAAAGTGTCATGATCCAGAAAAGTAGAAATGTCATGGTTATGTGCTAAAACCTCTCTTTAAGGCATCCAGCCGGGAGGTTTATGGAGCAAACACTGACCATGAGCAATCAGGAAATAGACAGATTGAAAGTTATCAATAATGTGATAATAGGGAAACTCTCCTGGAACGAAGCCGGCGCCCAGCTTGATCTTTCCGGCAGGCAGGTGGGCCGCTTATGCAGAAAGGTGCGTAAAAAGGGCAATGCGGGAACAATTCATGGCCTGCGGGGGAAGCCGTCAAACAATCAGCTCCAACCGGGGCTCCTGGAAAAAGCCATGGAACTTGTTAAAAGCAAATATTCCGACTTCGGTCCCACATTCGCCAATGAAAAGTTGTGGGAAATACATAAGCTCCGGCTGTCTACTCCAACCTTAAACTGCGCTATGACAAAAGAAGGGCTTTGGAAGCCAAGAAAAAGCAAAGCCAAACACCGTGACTGGCGGCCCAGGCGCTTCTGCGTGGGCGAGATGGTTCAACTGGATGGCTCAGATCATGATTGGTTTGAAGGCCGTGGGCCGCGGTGCGTCTTACTTGTTTTCATTGACGATGCCACCAGCCGGATATTATACGCCAGATTCGTGACGGTGGAGGACACTTTGAACCTTATGGCCGCCGCCAAGACATATCTGCTGCTCAATGGCAGGCCTATAGCCTGGTATGTGGACAAAGATTCCATTTACAAGATAAACAGGCAGACGACTATAGAGGAGGAACTCCGGGACGAACAACCGCTTACCCAATTCACAAGGGCCATGACAGAATTGGGGATCACGGTGATTCCGGCCGACAGTCCTCAAGCCAAAGGCCGGGTGGAACGGGGCTTTGGAACCCATCAGGACCGGTTGGTTAAAGAGCTGCGTCTGGCGGGTATTTCAAACATGCCGGACGGCGATGTTTTCCTGACGGAGGTTTATGTCCCGAAGCATAATGCCCGCTTCGCGGTTGTTCCGGAAAACAACTCTAACGCGCATAGGCCCCTGTTGAAAAGCCATTGCCTGGAAGAAATACTGTCGCTGCGCACGGAAAGGACCGTGGCCAATGATTACACCGTCAGGAAAGATAATAAGTTCTTTCAGCTCCTGGCTGATCAGCCTGTGCGGGTGAAGCCTAAAGACAAGGTGCTGGTGGAAATGAGGCTGGACGGCTCAAGGCACATACGGTTTAAAGATCAGTACCTCGGGTTTAAAAACATCGCCAAGCCGCCGTACAGGCCCTTCTATGCTGGAAGGAAAGAGGTTGTGGCAGACATGGGGCCTGTAAAACCCAACATGCCGGCAAAAAATCATCCCTGGCGGAAATCCTATCTCGGAATACGCCGGGCGCCATCGGCACCCGTTCACTGCTTGTAGACACTATCAACAGGACAAACAAAAAGAAAAAAGAAGCAAAAAAGAAAAACCACGGCTATGACAGTTCTACTTTATCAGGAACCATGACATTTCTACTTTCTTGCAACAGATAATTTTCGGATTACTCGGTCAGGCTGGAAAGACCCTTGGTTTTTAAATCATAGCGCCAGGCATATTCGAGGGCGGTGATTCTGTTGAAAGGCCTGCCATAGGCGCGGAAAAGGGATTCGTTGACGGGGCGGCCGTCGCGCAGCATTTTACAGAACTGGTAGAAAGAATCGCCGGCGCGCAACCGCATCATAAATCGCACCACGCTGTATGACTGGGTGTACCACAGGCGCACGCTGGTTTCGCCTGCGCCGCGCGTGTCCTCTATGCGCATGAGATCCTGGAACTTGAAGCCAGCTCCGCCATTCAATTCAGCCAGGTTGGCTTTCAGCCAGTTGGGAGGGGCCATTCCCCTTTCTGTCTGGATGTAGGTAGCCATGCCCTCGCTCAGCCACAAAGGGCTGGGCCTGGAAGCGCCGAAAAAACCGTCGAAATAGATGTGGCAGAGTTCGTGGGCAAGTATGCCAAACGCCTCTCTGCTTTCGTAAACGTAAATTGTGCGGCGGCTGAGCGAGCTGGCTCCGCCGGACCATGAAGGCCGGCCCGTAACCCTGCGGTAAGCGGCATGAGTCTTGAAAAAGTAGATCAAAATTTTTTCATCCCTGGACCAGGGAGAAAAGGCAATCAAATCCAGCATCAGGTTTTCATGCAGTTTCTCCAGATTGGCGAGCAATTTCGGGGAAGTCTTATCCCCCTCCTGGTACACGACAAAATGTGCGGCTTGTGCGGATGAAAAACCCGACGGGACCCGTGGCCAGTCGGGCGGACCCACTCTTTTTTTTATCCTTCCCGCATCTTCCCTTTCCCTGGAGGAGTGCTCGGATATGAGTTCACCGTCTCCTGCGACGCCTGTTATCTGGCCGCCGGCTATGGGCTTGAGAAAGCCCGGAGATATTTTTTCATAAACAGCTGCGGTGGATGCATCAATTGTCGAACATGAGCGTCCTACTGCGTATGGAAGCGGCGCCGGTATTACCTTCGTGACCATGACTTTCAGAGGAGCGGTTGCGGCTGAAGAAAACGGATTTTTTACCAGCTTCATTTTCGGAATCATTCCATGGATGTCTTCATTCATGAACTGATACATGAGCATTCCCCACAGGATTATGACCAGCGTCCAGAAGAATATCCTCAGCTTGAGTAATATGTCCATTTTCAATAATGCAGAAGTCAGAATCCAGAAGCCGGAATTCACAAGAGCGGATTTTAAAACAGTCCGCTGAATTTAAATTCTCTCAGAATTTGCTACATACTATTTTCTTCTGACTGCTGCCTGCCGCCGTAGCCTGTTGGATACAGGCGGGGCTTCTGACGTCTATTCCAGTCAGCGTGAAGCGTCCCTTATTCTGAGCGCCATTTGGGCCATTGCGTGGACAAAAAGACTGAACACAATCACAAAGACTGCATGTGTGGAAGCCATACCCCATTGCACCTCGCCCAATTGCAGGCCGAGCCATGCGCTCTTCACGTAGTAGATAAGAAGCATCGAACCTGCGGCCGAGACCGCGATTGCCATGGTGCCGGACCTGCTCATAAACATTGCCCCCGTAGCCGGCGCAATCAGGAAAAGAAGCCACATGGGAGCCCAGTATGCCCCCAGCAGGAAGAAAAGAGCGGCGCTTGCCAGGAGGTTCAGGCATACCAGTACTTCACGGATAATTTTTGTCCACTGAAGGAATCTGTAGGCATTTTTTAAGAACCAGTGATTGAACACGGTAACCGCCAGGAGCACCCCGGCCGAGAACCACATGGTTTTGCGGTCCGGACCGGAAAAATAAAGGGCGAAACCTATTAGTATGGCTGCGAAGGGACTGAAGTAATAGTTTAGGATTTGCATTTTAGTCTGCTCCTTTAAGTTGCCGAGCTTCGCACAAATGTTTCATTATTTACGCAAAGCTCGGTTTTTATAGCGCCTGAACACCAGTATCATTCTTTCCCGCTGTTCGCCTGGCAGGACGTATTTTACTGTTCTTTCCAGCTGCGTCTCCATGCGTTTGAGAACGGCGTCCAGTGAAACGGTGTCCCCGCAGGACGGACGGTTTTTTTCTTCCGATAGTGTCGCGGTAAGCCCCGTCTCCCGGCTGCATCCGCCAAAAAATTCCGTGCTTTTCGCGGAATGCGGCATATCCGTCACGGGAGAAACCTGATAAGGCATGAATATGCCGCCGTCCTCTTTGGCAAGCCCCAGGCAGGGTTCCAGCACATTTTTAAGTTTGCCCATGGCCCGTTCCACCACCGCGTCCGCTTTTTCCGGTTCGGATATTTTTTTTTCTCCCACTCTTCCCCATACCGGGTTTATTCCCCGCAGACCCAGCCTGGAAACGGCCCAGATGATAAACTGGAATTTGCGCCGGTTTGATTCCCAGAGATGCACCCTGGTCTCCGGCCAGGCTATCTTTATGCATATGCCCAGGTAACCCGCGCCGGCCCCGGAATCCGCCACCAGCGGGGAAGCTTTTTGAGAGAGAAGCTCCCTTAAAACCGGGACGCAGGCCAGAGAGTCGGCAATATGGCGTTTCCAGATATCCCCGGTATCCGCCCGGGTGAGGTTGAGTTCTCTGTTCTTTTCCAAAACCATGGCGGCATAGAGCTTAAGAAGCTTCAATTGCCTG
>JBDRGJ010000350.1:0-2855 GCA_043817835.1 bacterium | reverse complement strand
CTTCCAAATCTTCCCTGATAATTTGAATCTGTCCCCGAAATTCCGATTCCAGGAAAGAAGCGGTTCCATCCGAGGAGGCGTTGTCTACAACCAGGATTTCATCGGGCTTTAAAGATTGCGTCAGAAGAGATTCGACACAGCGCTTAGCAAAAGCCCGGCGATTGCGGGTGGGGATTATGACGGAAATCATTGAATCAAATTACAGCATAACATTTTCGTCACAAAAAACTGCTCTTACACACCACGTCTCGACCCCGCGGTTTCAACTGCGGAATCCGGGTTAATCCTCCGGGGCATCGTGGACAGGAGCCATGAAAATCGCAGAGGGCAGATGTCTCAGGCATTCCAGGGTGTAGGAAATCTCAAAAGCAAGCATCAGAAAAGCCCCACCCGCCCGCAGGTGAAAGGGCGCCTGGTACTGCTTGGATGAAGTTCTGGACAGAGCCTTGTTGATTACTGCTGCCGTCAGGCAGCCTGCGGGCAGAAAAAGCCAGAGACCTCCAAAAACGAACGCCAAAAAGAACGCCGTCGGCAGCGAAAAGATAAAAAGCAGAGCTGCACAATAAAAATGCCTTCGGGCGCGGGCGGGAAACGCTTTCACGATATGACAGTCCGCCCTGCCCCATTTTACGGCCCTTAGCACTGCGACTGTCATGCTGTTCCATGTTTCCTTCCGGTGCGTGACCGCCGCTTCAGCGCTGCACAGAATCTCATGGCCGGCCCCGGTCACCCTCCATCCGAGTATTACGTCTTCCCCGCCGTTCGCAGGGATGGATTCGTCAAGACCTCCGGTCATTTTCAATACGTCCCGGCGGTAGGAAATATTCGAAGTAGGTGCCCAGGCAACCTTTTTTCTTGTTTCAGAGAAAATAAAGGGACGAAGGTACGGTGTGCATTCCATAAGCAAGTAGCCAAGCCCGTTTTTTCCCGTGAACCTAGTCACCCCGGCCACTCCGCCTGTTTTAGCGCAATGGTAGGCCTTTATATGGGCCGCAAGCAGACCCGGTTCCGCTTCGCAGTCGGAGTCCACAAAAAGCACAACAGAATGCTTCGCCGCTCTGACCCCGTCATTCCTGGAAACCGCGGGATTGCGCGACCGGCTGCGCAGGTAGCGCGCTGAAAATGAATCGCAGAGCCCTTTTACTGCCGGGACAAGAGATTCGGGACTTGAGTCCGCAACTATTACTTCGGACGCCGCCATAAGTCCATTCCTTTCCCGTGCCAGCGTTCCCAGCAGTTTCTCCAGCAAATGAAGGCGTCCGAAAGACGGAATGACGACAGATATCCCGTGATTTGTCATAAGACCTGTCCCCCAGCCGCCAGCATTTTTCGATTCCGAGTGGAAATTATGACTGAAATCATGGAATAAGTGATTGTACAATAACAGACAGCAGCCTTTCCGGCTGCCGGATTATGAAAGATATTGTAAAATCTGCGGGAACCTCATCCTCGGATATGGAAAAATATATGCCAGAGTCGGGAAATGGATTTACGCGGCTGCGTGCGCGGTTTTTTGCGCTGTGCCTGGGGCTTATCGCCTGCCTGGTCATGCTTGAAGCCTTTCTCTGGATAAGCGGATTTTTTTATTCAGGGGACCGGTCCCGCGATGAAAAATCCGGCGGGCGGAACAGGGTCATTCTGTGTCTTGGAGATTCCTTCACTTTTGGCTACGGCCTGCCTCAGAACCAGACTTACCCCGCCCATCTGGAAAGACTGCTTAATGCCGGAGGATATCGTTTCAGGGTGATTAACCTGGGGATTCCCGGACAAAACACCTCGCAGCTTTTTGAGCGGCTTCCTTTCGACATGATGAAATACCGTCCCGCCATATTGGTGGTGCTTATCGGCAACAATAATTTATGGAATTTTCACGGCTTTGCCGGGCATAAGACGGGCGCCACCGCCTTCTCGAAACTGGAGAAAAAACTTTACAGCATAAAAACATACAAGCTCTTCAGATTATTGCTGCCGGGATTCCTGAAAGCGGCCAGGCTTGAAGAATTTCAGACGCATTTTGACGGCATAAAAGTCAGTCTGGGGCGGGGGCTATTGTTCGATTTTATGGGTTGGCACGCCGTAAGATTCAGGGGAGACACCTCAGCGGCGCTTGATTTTTTCAGCCGCGCGCTATCACTCAACGATTCGGATTTTCTGGCCCTCAAAGGGACAGGGAGGATACTTCTTAAACGGGGGCGCATCGATGATGCCGGCATTTTCCTGGAAAAAGCCAGGAAAATTCTTTCGGATGATATCGAGGTCAGCATAGACCTCATACATATATCCCAAATGAAAAAAAACCGCGGCGAGGAATTCGCCGGGTCCGGACTGCCGAAAGAATATGCCTGTTTTGAAATGCAGGATAAAAAACAATATGTTATGGCTTTCAAATGTTTTATGAATGAGTGCCGCCAATATCCCCATAAGTGGAAAAAACTCTCGGGCTCATTCGCCGAATTGACAATACTGACGGGGCTACGGCGGGAGGCTTCGGAATTTTTGCACGAAATGATAAAAAAGGGCAATCCCGATGCCAGGGACTCCCTGGTGTTTCTGGAAAACGGGGGAAAAAAAGAACTGGATGCCTGGGTCCGCGGCGATATCCTGAAAATTATCAGGACCGCCCGGGCATCGGGAACGAAAGTGGTGCTTCAAAATTATCCCCGCCATCCGGAATCGGGCCCCTTGGAGATTTATGCCAGCCTGAAAAAAGAAGATGTGGCCTATGTCGATAATTATGACGTCTTTAATAACCTGCTCCGGGAAGGACATCGTCCTGAAGATTATTTCCTTATGGATAATCCGCTTGACGGATACGGCCATTGCAACTCCACCGGGGCGTTTGTGATGGCAAAGAA
>JBDRGJ010000349.1:0-6303 GCA_043817835.1 bacterium | reverse complement strand
CAGACGGCGGGCAGGCGCTTTGCGGCTACAAAATCGTTTTTTTGTCACATGCTATTGTAAAGCTATTTATGACGCACTACACTAGTGCTGCATAAGGGACGGCTGTCCCTCAAGTATGATTCCGGCCGCCCGTATGGCGACTCCGGGTTTGCCCAGCAGCTTTCGCAGGGACAGGAGTTCGGTCCTCATGGATTCCAGCCGGCCCGGCTCCATCATCAGGGAAAGGGCTTTGCCGGAAAGCGCTTCCGGGGTGGCAGATTCCTGCACGAATTCCTTCACTATTTCCCTGCCGGAAAGGATGTTGACAAGGGAAATCCACGGCACCATGATAATCTTCCGGGCTATGAAGTGGGTGAGCCGCGGCATTTTATAAGCAACTACCATGGGCACGCCGAGGAGTCCGTTTTCCAGTGTGGCAGTTCCGGAAGAGGTGAAGGAAAAATCCATTTTCGAACGCATCGAGTAATCATTTTCTCTCACCACTGTCACTGCCTCGGCCGGAAGACCGGCGCCGGCTCTTTCCGCAAGGACCTTTATCCGCTGATCAGAAAGTTCCGGGACAGCAAAAACATGAGCTGCGGCCCCGGGAAAAATTTTCTTTATCCCTGCGAAAGCATTGAGAAAAAGGGGAAGATGGCGGGAAATCTCATCGGGCCGGCTGCCCGGCAGCAGGCCTATTTTCCATACGTAGCCGGTACCGTTTCTGTTTGCGGGCTCGACAGGTTCGGGAAGTATATCCAGAAGGGGATGGCCGACAAAGGTGCAGGGCACACCTGTTTTTTTATAAATAGGTTCCTCGAAAGGAAGTATTGTCATCATGTGCCTGACCAATCGCGCTATGGAACCGACCCTGCCGGGGCGGGTAGCCCAGACCTGGGGGCTGATGTAATAGTAGGCCGGGATTTTTCTATGCGCCGCCAGCCCCAGCACCTGGTGATTAAATCCGTAGAAATCCACGGCAATGACGCAGGCGGGATGCCTCTCTTCAAGGAATCTTCTGACCAGGCGTATGAGCTTTGCCCACAGGAAGAAATGCTTGACGGGTTCCGAAAAGCCGGCGGCCCCTACGGCAACGATGTTATAGATGAAGCGGTCGGAAACCTTCTGCATCCGGGTTCCGCCGAGGGCGGCCACGTATATGTCCGGGGCTTTATCTTTAAGGGCTTTTATCAGGTCGGCGGCGGCCAGGTCCCCGGAGGAATCTCCGGCTACGACCAGAATATTTTTGGTTGTGGGAACGATTGTGGGCATGGTTGTTTGTCGGGGCGAGAATACAGAATGAGAAAAAAGAGAAGTCAAGAGTTAGAATTCAGAAGTCAGAAGAACATCAAAAATGCAAAACCATGGATTCTCTCTACCGTTTATTTATTCCGCTGTCTTTGAGGGTTTCCTCCATCATCACGCTTGTTATTTTTCCGAGATCCACAAGGGATTGGAAAAGATGGGAAGGATGGTTGGGATTCTTCGGATGTGAAATCTCGTATCTCTGCAGCTCGTCGGCAATCTGCAGGGCGAGCTTTAGGGCCCTTATTCCGCCCTCTCCGCTTGGCCACGGTTTTTTTGCTTTGTTTATGCAGTCTATGAAGTGGACGAGTTCCTCGCGGATAGGTTCAGTCTTTTCCAGCTTGGGATAAATGACATCCACATCCTTAAGGCTTTGCACAACCGGATTCTTCTTTTGATATATCTTCAGCCTGGAGCTGACATAATCCACGGAAATATAGTTTTCAGGCTGATATATGCGCATCCTGCGGGCCCTTTCCATGGAAACGCGGCTGGCTGTCACGTCTGCCACGCAGCCGGATTGAAAGCGCAGGCGCACATTGGCTATATCCTCGTGCGGGGACAGGATGCTGGCGCCTATGGCTTCAAAACTTTCCACGGGGGAATTTATCATGGTCAGCAAGATGTCCAGATCATGGATCATAAGGTCCAGGATGACGCCGATGGATGCCACGCGCGGATCAAAAGGCCCCAGGCGTTCTATGGTGATGAACCTGGGGTCTTTTACGTGTTTCATTGTTTCCACGACGGCAGGATTGAATCTTTCCACATGACCTACCTGCAGGACCACGTTTTTCTGCTGTGAAATCTCAAGAAGCTGTCTGGCCTGCTCCATGGAGACAGCTATGGGTTTTTCCACCATGCAGTGGACGCCTTTCTCCATAGCAGCCGTGCCAACCTCGGCGTGGTGTTCTGTGGGTACCGCAACCACGATGGCATCCACCTGGGATATAATGTCCTGGTAATTCCTGTAGGCCACGGAGTTATATCTCCAGGCCAGCATTTGCGCCCGCCAAAGATTGGAATCGCAGACTCCGACCAGTTCCACCTGCGGCATCTTTGCCAGAGTCCTGACATGGTAGGTGCCTATCTTTCCGGCCCCGACAACTCCGAATCTTAGTTTTTTCTGTTTTGTCATAATGCCTGGCTCCTTCGACGGCGCGTAAATCCTTCGACCCTGAGGGCTCAGGACTCGAAGGGCCGCACCCTGAATGGTGCGGAAGTGGTTCGACAAGCTCACCATCTTGAGCGAAGTCGAAAGAGAAGCGCCGCTCAGTATTACCCTGAGCAAAAACAAACTCCAGCCTTTGGTTCGACTTAGCTCACCACACTGAGCGGGCAAAGTGAGTCGAAGTGTAGGCTGGCGAGTCGAAGGGTTGATTTTCCTGCTTAAAACAGCAAAATAAACACGGGATATATGCCGTCTGATCCAGTATTTATAATGTTACTAAATTTATTCGCTTACGGGGTCATTGAGGAGGGCTATTACGGTGATTTTTTCCCTGCCGGCTTCCCGGAGGAATTGCTCCCTTTCCAGGATGAGCGTGCTGCGGGCCTCCACAGCCATGGTGCCGGCTCCGGCATTGCGCATGGCCGCCAGCGTGCCCGTCCCTATGACGGGCAGATCAAAGCGCATATCCTGGCCAGGCCTGGCCACTTTTACCACAGTCAGGCCGGGGAAAACGGGTTTCTGTCCCGATCCGAGGCGGGATTTGTTGAAGATTTCTCCGGCCCGCAGTATGCAGGCGTCGGTTCCTTCCATAGCCTCCACGGCCACTACGGCAGTATCTTTAACCACCACAGTAAGGCCCACATCCTGGGCCGAAAGGGCCTTGGCTGTCTTCCAACCGAGCGAAATATCTTTTCTGACGGCCGGTGAGGGAGCAGGTCCGGCCAGAAGGCCGGGTTCGGGCAGCAGATGTTCCAGGAAGGTGGCAGAACTGACCAGTTCCATGCCGTCGAGGGCCAGTTCCTCCGCAAGAGCGCCCAGTATGGAAAGAGCCCGTTTGTCACGGAGACGCATGAGAAATTTTGCGGCGCGCAGATCGGGCAGAATGCCCCCGAATATGGAAAAATGGGGAATGCCGCCGGCCATTACAACTTTCTTCACACCGGCTGTCTTTAGTATTTCCAGTGGTTTCGACATCTGTCCCAGGCGAAAGCAGTTGAAATGAGCATAGCGTTCCAGTTCAGGAGACGTGGTTCCTTTTATGCCTATGGCGATGACTGAAAAACCGAGTGCTTTCGCCTCCTTGGCGAAAAGAACCGGGAATCTGCCGCTTCCGGCTATGAGCCCTATCTTATTCATCATCCGCAGCTTCAGCCGCCTTTCCCCTCAATATACGCGGTCTGGCAATGCCTCTTTTCGATTTTTTGCAGAATTCCGCCATCAGTATCGCCTCGGGTGCGATGTCGCGGGATTTGAGTGAGTCCACCGCTTCCTTAAGGGAAAGCCCGGAAAGAAAAAGGGTTGTATAGGCATCTTTGACCGATTTTATCGTCTCCCTGGAAAAACCGTTTCTTCTCATGCCCACCAGGTTGAGTCCTACCAGTCTGGCTCTGTCTCCCTGAGCCCTGCAATAAGGAGGAATGTCCTGGGATACCATGGAGCCTCCGCCCAGCATGGTCATGATGCCTATCCGTATGAACTGGTGCATGCCCACTAATCCGGATATTGAGGCTTTATCGCCTATTTCAACGTGTCCGGCGGCAGCGGCAGAGTTTACCATAACCACATCGTCACCTATGCGGCAATCGTGACCAACGTGTGAATTTGCCATGAACATGCACCTGCTGCCTATCTTTGTCAGCGCAGTGGCGTGCGATCCCCGATGGAGTGAGACGGCTTCTCTTATTATGTTCTCATTCCCCATTTCCAGCATGGTTTTTTCTCCGTGATATCCCCAGTCCTGCGGAGGCATGCCTATAAAGGCGGAGGCGGTAAACCGGTTGTTTCTGCCTATGCGCGAAAACTCTATCACGCAATGCGGCCCCACATAGGTGCCGCTTCCTATTTCCACGCATTCTCCTATCACAGCATAGGGGCCTATTTCCACTCCATCCGCCAGTTTGGCTTCAGGATTTATTATGGCAGAGGGATGTATTTTGGCTGTCATTTTTCAACTCCCTGCTTCAAGCATCGGCCAGGGCGAAAGTCAGCTCCGCCTCTGCGCAGAGCTTCCCGTCAACGCAGGCTGTGCCGCGCACTTTCCCTCCCCGGGCGCTTCCGTGCAATATTTCAACTTCCAGGCGCAAAATATGTCCCGGGAGGACCTGTCGGCGGAATTTGGCCGATTTTATGCCTGCGAAAAAGGCGAATTTACCGGCGGCCCATGGAGCTGTCATCATCATGGCGGCTGAGGTCTGCGCCATCGCCTCCACTATAAGAACCCCCGGCATTATAGGTTTGCCGGGGAAGTGGCCGTGGAAGAAGAGTTCGTTCGCGGTCACGCACTTTATGCCTATTGCTGTTTTCCCTTCCTCGATTATCTCTACCCGGTCGATGAGAAGAAAGGGATAGCGGTGCGGGATAATCTTGAATATATCTTCGCATTCCATTACTCTGACAGGAACCGGATTTTTTCTCTCCTGCTCTTGTATTTTATTTTCATTCATTTCAAATTCCTCCGCGCTTTAAGGCTATATCAGCAAGCATTCCCGCAAAAACAACGTTTCCGGCATGTCCGCCGCAGACGGCCTCAAGCGAAACATTCCTTAGACGACAGCCTGTCAGCATCATGTCTCCGAGCAGATCCAGAAGCTTATGCCTGACCAGTTCGTCGCGGAAGCGCAATCCGCCGGGGGAAGTAAGAAAAGCGTTTTCGCCTATCACCACGGCATTTTCCAGCGAGCCTCCCAGGGCCAGGCCTTTTTTCTTCAAAGCTTCGAGCTCATCCTTAAAACCAAAGGTGCGGGCGGGAGCTATCTGCTCCAGGTAGTTTTCTCTGGTTATCATCAGCTCCAGTTCCTGGCTCACCACCAGTGGATGCGGATGCTTATACACAACCCTCGCCAGCAAATCTTTGCATGGGACAGCCCGGTAGCTCATGTCGCCTTTTGAGAACAGGACTTCACCTGATATGTCTATGAAATCAGGCTCGCCGGCAGTCTCTGAAATCCCGGCAGAAAGCATGGCTTTCGCGAAAGGCAGGGCGGAGCCGTCCATCGCCGGAGGCTCCGGCCCGTCAATGGCAATATCCAAATCATCTATTTGCAGACCGGCGCAGGCGGACAGCACATGCTCAACCGTGAAAACTTCCGTCCCGTCAGCCGCCAGGTTGGTGCCGCGCACGGCGTTGCGTACATTTTCAAGGGAGGCCGGCACATAAGGGCCTGACGGCACATCTTTTCTGATGAATTTTATACCGGAGCCGGCAGCCGCAGGACTGAAGGTTATTCTGCAGGGGCGGCCTGTGTGCAGCCCGGTGCCTTCCAGAAAAATCGGTACGGCTACGGTGTTCCTCATTTCAGCAGCTTCTTTTTTAATTCATTTACTGTTTCGTAAATCTCAGGGAGTTTTGAACAAAGAACATGGAGTTTTAAGGCCTCCCTATGCGGACGGGAAGGCGAACCGAAAACAACCGAGCCGTCGGGGATTTCGGACATTACGCCGGTCTGCGCGGTAACCACGGCCCTGCTTCCTATCCTGACATGATCGGCAATCCCGGCCTGACCGGCCAGTATCGCGCCGTCCCCGACTGAAGAAGAACCCCCTATGCCAACCTGCGCTATGATAATGCAGTTTTTTCCTATGGTGACATTGTGGGCTATCTGCACAAGATTGTCTATTTTTGTTCCCGCGCCTATCCTGGTCTCTCCCAGCGTGGCCCTGTCGACGGTTGAACCGGAGCCTATCTCCACATCGTCTTCAACCGCCACTGTGCCTATCTGGGGGATTTTCTCGCGGCGTTCCTCCACCTTCACATAGCCGAAGCCGTCGGAGCCTATTACGACGCCGGAGTGGATTATCACCTTGTCTCCTGCAGAGCAGTTCTCCCGTATAACCGTTTGGGGATAAAG
>JBDRGJ010000348.1:0-3566 GCA_043817835.1 bacterium | reverse complement strand
TGAGCGTGAACCCTTTGTTCGCCGACCCTTTTTTTGCGTTTTTCATTTGATTTTTCCCTCCTTTCGGATAATTATAATGAAAGATAACCGAAGCAGGGAAAAGAAACACTTTCACATTATCCAACACCTGAAGTGTATCACTAAAGTCCCTGCCTGTCAAGCGCATAACGGTCACATCATAATTTTCTTCTCTCTACCCCGGGCAGGCCAGGGTCCCCTATGGGGAACCACCCGGCTCCGCCGCACTTTCAGCCCCTGGCGCTTTGAAAGTGCGCACCCCACACCCTTTGATGGCCACAGGCCTTGTTTCGGGTGCGACCAGAGGTCGAGCCCTGTGAGGGTGTGCACCCTATACCCTAAAATACGGTTAACAAGTTAGCATGGGCGGGGAGGGACTCGAACCCTCAAGGACTTTCATCCATACGGTCCTGAGCCGTACGCGTCTGCCAGTTCCGCCACCCGCCCATCTGTCGCACACTTCGCCTGCGGCTCAGGGCCTGAAGGCCTCGCTCCGACAGGAATCTCTCCGCTCGGTGCTCCTCAAGGGGCTTCCCTGGCTGCGTTTCACTTCCGCAGGCAAGCCGCCCCTATGACGCCCGTTCCTTTCCGGACCGGGCTGTTACCCCATTAATGTCGGCGGTCCATTCCGCCGTCTGCCCATCAAAAGAAGCTGCAAGTTTCAAGTCACCAGTCAGAAGAGAGCACTATTGCAAGTTTAAAGTTGCAAGTCAATTATTCCTGCTGCAAAATCTTAGTCCTTAGTCCTGTTTTTTATATGTTACAATTTTAGAAAATAGCCGCTTCCAGTACAATGTCTGCTAAAAAAGAATCTCCCAGGACTGAAAAAGAAAGCGTGGCCACAAACCGCAGGGCCAGATACAACTACCATATCCTTGAAACGCTTGAAGCCGGCCTATGTCTGTCAGGCCCGGAAGTTAAGTCCCTGCGACTGAAACAGGCCACCATGGACCAGAGTTTTGCCCGGGTGGAAAAAGGGGAAGTGTTTCTTTACGGTCTTCATATAGCCCCATATGCCTATACAACGGCAGACAGGCCGGAACCTCTGCGTACGAGAAAACTCCTCCTCAAGCAGGCGGAAATAAAGCGCCTTGCCGGACATGTCAGCGTCAAAGGCATGGTGCTTGTCCCGCTGGAGATTTACTTTAAAAGAGGCTGGGCGAAAACGGTGCTCGCTCTGGCTAAGGGCAAGCGGGGTCCGGACAAGCGTGATGACATAAAACGCCGTGAAACAGCCAGAGAAGTCCGCAGAAATTTCAGGGAGAAATATAAAGGCTGACAACGGTTGATCCGGTGATATGTTTATAAGTTGATATGTGACGGCCAACAATAAAAAATCCTGAACCGCATGACTTCAGAAAACTCTTTTCTCCCGCATCAACATATCAACATATCAACATATCATCTGCTTTTGAAGTTCTGGAAGCCGGCCGCTGCATTGCTCTTTCTGACCATCCTTTACCTTTCAACGTTCAACTGCTTTTATGTCGGACAATTTAATGACGACGCCAGGCACGTTCTGGCGGCAAAAGCCCTGCTGACCGGCTCCTACAGCGACCTCTACTCCCCATCCTCCCAGCCCATAACCAACCTGCTTCCCGGCTATCCTCTTCTCCTGGCAGGGCCTCTTTGGGCCGGCTCTCTGCCCCTGGCAAAAATTCTGTCGGTATTTTTCACCGCAGCTTCGGTTTTCCTTATATATTTCACAGTGCGCGGCCCGGTTGGTTTCTTTACAGCGGCATTATTCGCCCTTCATCCGCAGACCGTCACAATATCATCAACCCTCATGTCCGAACCAGCCTTCCTTTTCTGGACCATGGGGACTCTGTATATCTTCTCAAAAATACCGGTCATCCCCCCTTTTTTTGTCCTTCTGTGGACTGCCTTCGGAGCCTGGATCCGCCCCCAGGGACTGCTGCTGTTCCTGGTCATTCTGCCCGATTGCTTAAAATCGGCACCGAAGGGGAAAAAGTTTTTCACGGCGCTCCTGCCGGCCTGCATTCTTGTCCTGCCCTATGTCAGGAATTTCATGCTTTCGGGCACTCCCGCATCCTACTTCGACGAACTGCCACGGGCCGCAGGCTTTTTCAACTCCATGCTCTCCCTTTCCGGAACCATATATCACAACCTTCTCTATTACTACCATAATATTCCGGGCTCCCTGTTTGCCGTCCAGTTCCAATCCGGCTCATATCCGTGGTGGGGCTCCCTGGCAGCTGCAGCTGCATGGATTGCGCTCATCGCGGGGTTCAGGATGATGTGGCTTGACCGGGACTGTCCTTCCGCCAGCACCCTGCGCGGAGCTCGGTCTCTGACCGCACCCGAAACAGGGCCCATGGCCTTCAAAGGGTGCCGGGTCACTTTCAAACCGCCAGGGGCTGAAAGTGCGGTAGAGCCGACGGCGGCCAGACAGAGTCCGGACAGCCCCGCCAGCACCCGTGCGTCCTATTTCATACTTCTGTCCTGCATCCAGCTTTTCTGGGTGAACCAGAGCGTCCGCTATCTTATGCCGGTGCTGCCGTTCATTTTAGAAGCTTTTATCCGCACCCTGGTACGGGCCGATTCCCGCCGCACAGTCGCGTACATGGTTGCAGTCATGACAGCTTTTTTTCTGTTTGGAGACGCAAATGCGATAAAAGAGGCCCTGAAAAGACCGCTCACCGCGCTGCCGGCAAAAACCGCCTCATGGATAAAAAACAACACAAAGGACCAGGACCTCTTTATGAGCGCCTACAGGGAATCAACTTTTTTGCTTGCGGAAAGGAAAGGCATAGGATATACGTATCATCCGGACACAGACAGGTGGTACGCCGGGCTGCTGCAAAAGGGGATAAGCTATGTATGGATAGACCGCGCAAGACCGCTGATGGACCATGTTCCATCTGTCGGGGAGGAATTCCGTTCCAGATTCACTGAGGTGGAAAAACGTGTTTCTGATGCGTCCCGGTTCCGGCCGGTTTTTTCGGACAGCGCCGAAGCTCAGGCAATTTACCGGATTGCGCCGCCGAAAGGATTTGTTCGCGCTTATGAAAGCCTGTCGGCAGCCCGACGGATTATCGAATCAGGAAGGTTTGCGGAGGCCCTGGATATACTTGAAAAGCTTGCCGCAGAGAAAGCCCCTCTGAGGCGCCTTGATTTCTATGCCGGGACAACGGCCATGCTGGCCGGAAAAAAAGAAAAGGCCCTGCTTAAGCTTGCCGGAGCCGTCGATGCTGAGCCTGACTATATGCCGGCTCTCAGGAATCTTGCTTCCGTCTGCAAAAGCCTCAACAGAAAAACTGGTCTTTGCGGTAAATTTTTTAGAGAAGGAGTTCACACCCTGCACAAAGCTCCGGGTGCAAGCGGTCCCCCAGAGGGGGACCCTATCCGCTAGAACCTGACTCCCAGATCGGCTTCCATGGCTGTTCTGCCGTGCAGAAGGCTTGCGGCAGCCGCCAGATATCCGAACTCTATTTTCTTCTTGATGCCGAAAACGAACCTGCTTTCGCTGACCGTCGCTTTGTCCCCCACAAGGGAAGCGTTCTGCGCCTGCTTCACGCTCACCTCAG
>JBDRGJ010000347.1:0-25804 GCA_043817835.1 bacterium | reverse complement strand
CCTCATTATGCCTGGGTCATTGGACCCATGCAGCAAGTCGTGAGGAAGTGATGAAGTGATGAGGGGAGGAAGAAAAAATCGGCTCTAAAACGACATTATTCTTCGTCTGCGACGGCGCCTTTAACGGGTTTTTCTCCTGTGGCAAGCCATGACAGGTACGACTGCATGAAAGGATCCAGCGCGCCGTCCATGACACCCGCAACATCCGAGGTCTGATTGCCTGTGCGCAAATCTTTTACCATCTGGTATGGCATAAAGACGTAGGAGCGTATCTGGTGACCCCATGCTATGTCTCCTTTTGCGTCGTAATGCTTTTCCAGTTCCGAGCGTTTTTTGTCCATCTCAATCTCGTAGAGGCGGGCCTTGAGCATCTTCATGGCCGTTTCCTTGTTCTGATGCTGGGAGCGCTCTGCCTGGCACTGGACGACTATTCCGCTTGGGGCATGGGTGATGCGGACCGCTGTTTCCACCTTGTTTACGTTTTGCCCTCCGGCACCACCGGCCCGGTAGGTATCCACGCTGAGGTCCCTGTCCTCCACTTTTATGTCTATTTCCTCCTCTATGTCCGGGAGGACATCGCAGGAAGCAAAAGAAGTGTGGCGTCTTTTGTTTGAGTCGAATGGCGATATGCGCACAAGACGGTGCACGCCTGTCTCGCTTTTAAGGTAGCCGTAGGCATACCGACCCTGGACCAGAATAGTGACGTTGCGTATTCCGGCTTCCTCGCCTTGAAGAATATCGGTTACAGAGAAGGTGAGGCCGTGGCGTTCCGCCCAGCGGTTGTACATGCGGAAAAGCATCTGGGCCCAGTCGCATGCTTCGGTCCCGCCTGCTCCGGCATGTATGCTGAGAATGGCATTGTTTTTATCGTGGACTCCGGAAAGCTTAAGCTCAAAATCCAATTCGCTGATTTTTCCGGATAATTCGTCCAGGCCGGATGCTATCTCTGCAAGTTCCCCGGCCCCGCCTGTTTCCTTGGCAAGCTCAAAATGAGCCTGTGCGTCTTCGAGTCCGGTTTTTATGCGGGCCCACCTCTCGATGTCTTTTTTGAGGTCGTTGAGTTCTTTCATGGATTTCTGGGCCGACGCTGCGTCATTCCAGAAATCCGCGGCTGTTGCGCGCTCCTCGCCGTCGCGCAGCAGCCTCCTTTTCTTCTCCATATCCATTATGCGGGAAATCCCGGAAAATGCCGCGCTCAGGGCTTCCAGCCTGTTGGCAATGTCTTTGAACTCAAGCTGTCCGGGCATATTATTAAGAGAGAATACAGACGTCAGAATACAGGAGACAGAAGAACGGCAAAAACTGCCATACAGTCTTTAATTGTACAACTTTCGGGAATTCCAAGCCTCGGGTTACATTCTTATTGCTTGACACTATGATCTTGATTCCACAAAGCGAATTTAAGCCGGCCTGACTCCGAAAACAACGAGGGCGGTTTCAATGGTTTGCGCGTGTACTGCGACGGTGTCTGCCGGATTTTTTAAGTAACCGCCGGCCAAAACCACGGCCACCGGTATTTTCATCTTGAAGCACTGCGAAAAAACGAATTCATCTCTTTTTTTTAGTCCCTCAAAAGTCATGGCCAATCCGCCCAGAAGGTCTGTTTCGTGGCAGTCTGCGCCGGCAACATAAACCACAAGCCCTGGCGCGTGTTTTTCAAGCGCTGAAGGCAGATGTTCGGACAACAGTCCCAGATAATCCTCGTCTCCCGTCTCTGGCCTGAGCGGAATATCAAGGGAACTTTTTTCCTTGATTTCCGGGTAAGCTTCGCTGTTGTGCATTGAAAAAGTAAAAATTTCCGGCGAGTCCCGGAAAACAGCCGCCGTGCCGTTGCCCTGATGCGCGTCAAGGTCTACAACAGCCGCTTTCCTTACCCTCCCCTCCTTCTGCATCTTTTTTATTCCTACGGCGATATCATTGAGAAGGCAGAAGCCCTCTCCATGATCGGGATAGGCGTGATGCCCGCCCCCCCCCGCAATGAAGTCCCAGGCCTGCCACTGGCGCCCGCCCCTGCCCGACGGAAGGCAGGCGGGTGCCGGCTGTCGGGCAGGTGCCGCGTACCCCTGGTGCCGCGCGGCCTGTTTCAAGCGCCAGTCTGCAGGCAAAGATTGTGCCGCCGGCAGCCAGCAGTTGGGCCTTGGCCATTTCCGGCGACCATCTGAGCTCCGCCCTGGCCTCTTCTTCTGTGGAAAATCCGCCGATTATTACCCTGTTTGTCCATTCCCCGGTGTGTACCAGCAGAAGGTCTTCCCTTGAAGCGGCTTCCGGCTCAAGAAGGTCCGATTCGGCTAAAATATTTTTTTTTACTAGATTGCGGGCCGTTTCCATAAATTTGCCGGTCATAAAAATATGGTCGCCCAGATCCACCGTATATTTTTCCGAGACTATCAGGCGTATTGCATGATTCATTAAATTTCACCCACTCTACCCTCGACCTCTGGTCGCACCGTCATAAGGACTCCGACCGTCCCCTAAAAAAGGCCACTGGCCATCAAAAGGGGGCTGGCTCCTCAAAACGGTGCTACCCTATACCCTCCCCGCCACACTTCTCCGGCGGGTCCGCCAAAGCCGTAGTGGCGGATACCCTAATTAAAACACCAGCACGACTAAAAATATCGTCATAAAAGCGCCGAGGCAGAATTTCGGGAACCAGTCCCCGTGTCCCGTGTAAAAAGTTTTTCGGGGATTGTCTGCCGGAGATATGTCAGCTTTAAGGCAGCCGTATTCGCCGAGATCCAGTTTTTTTCTCACCCTCCCGAACGGGTCTATCCAGGCTGATATGCCGGTGTTGGCGGAGCGCAGCAGGTGCCTGCGGTTTTCGACCGCCCTGAAGATGTTGGCCAGGAAATGCTGGCTTGGAGCAGCCGTGTCCAGATACCAGCCGTCATTGGTTATGTTGACGAGAAAGTCCGCGCCTGCATGCGTGTTTTCACGGAAAAGAGCCGGGAAGACCGATTCGTAGCAGATGCCGGGACCGAAAGTAAGGCCCCCGGCTTTCAGCGGAAGCTGGGTTCTGCCACCCGGGAGGAACTCGCCCATGGCGGCCAATGGTTTTATCCATCTGCCCAGCAGGGAACGGAGGGGAACGTATTCTCCGAACGGGACAAGCTGCCTTTTGCTGTAAACTCCGGTCTCATCCCCCTTCCTATCAAAGAGGAAAGCGGAGACATAATTTTCCCCTCTTTCCGAAACAGCTCCGACGAAATGGAATGCCTTCATATCTGCGGCAAGAGAGCGCAGCCATGCCCTGTATTTTTCCATGCTGCCGGGCAGGGCGGATTCCGGCCATATGACCATATCGGTTTTTTCACCCGAGGCTTTTTTCAACAGGAGATCCAGCCGCTTTTCTATCCATTTCACAAATGCAGAGTCCCATTTCCTGTACTGGTCTATGTCGGGTTGGAGAAGGACCACCCTGAACGGGGGGTGAGGAGTGAGGGGTAAGGGGTGAGGAGAAGATACAGGATTGTTGCGCAAGATAAAGTGACCGTAGCCGAAGAAAATAAGAAAAACAGCCAGGGCGGGAAATATCGCGGCGATTCTGCCGGAAAATACTTTTTTGCGCCTTAAAGCATATCCGATTGAAATTCCCGAGAATGCCACAGCGAAGCTTATTCCCCAGGTGCCGGTTATGGAGGCGACCTGAATCAGCGCGGGGTATTGCCACTGGGTATAACCCAGCAGAAACCAGGGAAACCAGGCCCCTTTCAGCGCAAGAAGGCTTTTGAGCCATTCCAGGGCTGTCCAGGCACAGGCGGCAGCAAAAGGGAATGCCGGTCCCGCGTTCTCAAGTCTGGATGCTATCCACCCGAAAACCGCCCACTCCATTGCCATGAGTGCACTCAGCAGAAACCATGCCAGGACTGCGAAAAAAATGCTGACTCCTCCGGCCCTGCAGGTGGGATAAATCCAGTAAAGGATGCCCGAAAAAAAACAAGTCCTGCAAGATATGAAAGAAGAACCGGACGCGTCGGACGGGCTAAAAGTGCCCAGGCCAGAGGAGCCAGGGCGAACCAGGCCAGGAAACCCATATTGAACTTCGGATAGCTCAATATAAGAAGGACCGGCGAAAGAAAAGGTATGAGGTATGAAGTATGAGGGATGAAAGAAGAGAGATTTGGAATAAAAACTGAAGGAAATAGGTTAAAGGGAAGAAAGGGAATTTTTTTTTTTAACCGTTTTTATTGCTTGTTCCTCATAGCTCATACCTCTGACCTCATATTTGCGGTCTCATCTCTTATATCATGCTCCGTGGCATTTTTTGTACTTCTTGCCGCTTCCGCAGGGACAGGGATCGTTGCGGCCTGTTTTAACGGGCGTGGAAGGTGCGGCTGTCTGTTTTTTCTGGGACTGTACGGGCGGCACCTCCCGGTTCCGGGTGTCTTTAGCGGGCTGGACCGGTCTTTCCCGGCGGGGCGGAAGCTGGATGCGAAAGACATATTCCACAACCTGGTCCCTTATCCTGGCCATCATTACCTGATAAAGGTGAAAAGATTCCTTCTGGTACTCTATGAGAGGGTCTTTTTGTCCGTACGCGCGCAGGCCCACCCCTTTTTTGAGATGATCCAGGTCGTAGAGATGGTTCTTCCAGGTCTGGTCCATTATCTGCAGCAGAAGCATCCTTTCCAGTTCCCCTAATTCCATGCCCTGTTCGGAAAAATGTCTGGCGCGCTCCTCATAAACCTTCCTTATGTCGGTAAGAATAAGTTCCCTGAACTCTTCCCTGGGCATTTTTGAAAGCTCTTCAGCCGGGGCTCCCAGAAAAGTTCCGAAGGTCTTGCCCAGCCAGGCGCGGAGGCTTTCCATGTCCCACAACTGCCCCGGCTTGTCCGCAGAGGCCCACATGGCGATGCTTTCGTCCATGCATTCCTCGGTCATCTCGCGGATCATGGTTCCGACATCCGCCCCGTCCAGGATTTTGTTGCGCAACTCATAAACCTGCTGGCGCTGCTTGTTCATCACGTTGTCGTAATCCAGCAGCTGTTTTCTGGTGTCAAAATTCATCCCTTCGACCCGGCGCTGCGCTCCTTCTATCTGGCGGCTCACCAGAGAGGATTCTATGACGTCCCCTTCCTCCATGCCCAGCTTCGCCATTATCGCGGACACCCTGTCGGAGCCGAACAGACGCATAAGTTCGTCATCCAGGGATACGTAGAAAGTCGAACTGCCGGGATCGCCCTGCCGGGCGCACCTGCCTCTGAGCTGGTTGTCTATGCGCCTGGCTTCATGCCTTTCGGTGCCCAGCACATGCAGGCCGCCTGCTTCTATGACGACTTTCTGCTCTTCTTCGATGGGAGGACTTCCGCCCAGTATGATGTCCGTTCCGCGGCCGGCCATGTTGGTTGCGATGGTGACCGCCCCTTTGCGTCCTGCCTGGGCTATTATCTGAGCTTCCATTTCATGGTACTTGGCGTTAAGAACCTGGTGAGGAACGCCTTTGGCCCGCAGATGAGCAGAGAATTTCTCCGACTTTTCTATCGAACGGGTTCCGACCAGCACGGGCTGATATTTCTTCCATCTGGCTTCTATGTCGGCCACGACCGCGTTGATTTTTTCCTTCTCGGTCCGGTATACCAAATCGGGAGAATCCGCCCTTACGCAGGGCCTGTTAGGCGGGATTTCGGTCACGTCCAGCCTGTATATCTCCCAGAATTCGTTGGCCTCGGTCATGGCGGTGCCTGTCATGCCGGCCAGCCTGGAGTAAAGCTTGAAATAGTTCTGGAAGGTGATGGTCGCCAGTGTCTGGTTCTCCTCCTTTATGCGGAGGTTTTCTTTCGCCTCCACCGCCTGGTGCAGGCCTTCCGACCAGCGCCTGCCGGGCATCAGCCTTCCCGTGAACTCGTCCACTATCAACACCTCGCCGTCCTTGATTACATATTCCACGTCTTTTTCATAGAGGTGGTGGGCGCGCAGCGCCTGCGTGATATGATGGACCCATTCGGACTGCACGTCGTCATAGAGGTTGGCGACCCCCAGGAATTTTTCGCACTTTGCCACGCCCTGGTCCGTCAGCGTGGCGGAGTGCGCCTTTTCGTCTATCACCGCATCAAAGCCCTTGCCCAGGTCCTCGCCCGAATACTTGGAATCTATTTCCTCCTTTTCCGTGACGAAGCGCACCTGCAGAAGGGGGATGGCTTTGTTGATTGTGTAATATTTGTCGGTGGATTCCTCGGCAGGGCCGGAGATGATGAGCGGCGTCCTGGCCTCGTCTATTAGTATGGAGTCGACCTCGTCGACTATCGCAAAATTCCGGCAGTGCATGGTCCTGTCGTCTTTGTCCGTGACCATATTATCGCGCAGGTAATCGAAACCCACCTCATTGTTGGTGACATAGGTTATGTCGCAGCTGTAGGCGGCGCGGCGGTCTTCGTTGCGCATGTCATGCTGTATGAACCCCACTGATAATCCTAAAAATCTGAATACAGGACCCATCCATGCCGAGTCCCTCTTGGCCAGGTAGTCGTTGACCGTAACGATATGCACGCCCTTGCCCGTCAGGGCATTGAGGTAGGCCGGAAGAGTAGCAACAAGAGTCTTTCCTTCGCCTGTTTTCATCTCGACTATCCTGCCCTGGTTCAATATCATGCCGCCCAGGAGCTGGACATCGTAGTGGCGCAGGCCTATGGCCCGGCGGGCCGCCTCCCGTACGCATGCAAATGCTTCGGGGAGAATATCGTCCATGGCCTGCCCATCGGAAAGCCGCCTTTTGAATTCCTCCGTCTTCGCTTTGAGGACATCATCGGATAGAATTTCTATTTCCGCTTCAAAAGAATTTATCCTTTCAACGACAGGCTGAAGTTTTTTCGAATCCCTTTCGCTTTTAGTGCCGATGAATGACTCAATAATCTTTGTAATCATAAAACTAGGATTCTTCGCATATAAATCATTAAACAATTTTAGCGGCGGCAGGCACAATTGCGCAATGATAATGAAGCCACGGTCGTTGGTCCGCGGAGCTCCACAAACCTTTTATCACTGTATCTGTACAGTCAAGAATTCAGTCAGGGCCGTGCGCAACGCACAGCCCTGACTGCAAACTGGCAGGCAGGGATTCCCAACCGGAAAATCCGGGTTAGAAACCTTTCCAGATATCCTCGCTCTTGAGCGAAGAGAACGCGGGCGACCCTTGCTCAATTGGCGCCTTGAACGCGCCGGCGGCCATAGCAGGCATGCCAACGACCTGCGGTTCGTCCGGCGGCGGCTTGTACCAGCACCTTGGCCGCAAACCCGAGGACTGGCCGGTCTTACGGTTGCAGGTGCCTGCAAAGACGTCCTTGTCGCTGACATCCTCCGATACCGTTTTGACGCACTGCGAACCCTGGAAGTATGTATCAAGCCGGCACTGCGTCTTGGGATGCTTTTCGTACATGCCCCCGACTACAGCAGGGTCGGGAGTGTCGAGCCGGTATTCCTTATGATCGTTGGACAGGGCCTTGAACAGGGCGGTAACCGATTTTCCCGCCATCACGCCCCTCAGACAGGCAACCCTGTCAGCCTGTGATGGGAAAGATTTGTCGCAGGTTTCCACAGCAATAGGGTCGTCCGCCGCCGGCCTTGTGAAATGGGAGCTGGAGACGTCGGAAAAGACCCGGCGCAGGCACTTGAGATTGGCGCCGTAATCCGCCTGCCCCTCGATGGTGGCCCAGGAACTGGACCAGCCCGAGAACTTCGGGGCGCCTCCGAGATGGTGCGCCATCTCGTGGCAGGCCACCAGGGCGAAGCCGTCCTGAGTGACGGCGGCATGCCGCGCCAGGCCGCCGAACATGGTGATCATCCACTTGTTGCCCTGTTGCTGGGCGTAGGCATTGACCGTGCCGTCGTCCCATTTGCGTTCGACCACTAGGGTGGCACCCCGGGCGGCAACGATTGGCTTGTAAATCTTCTCGACGCTGTTTAGCACAGCGTTGAACTCTTCCTGCTTTATCCCCCTGTCTTCCTGGGAACCGATCTCTATGCGCAGGTCATTCTCCGGCAGAAATCCCTGGCAGACCTTGATTACCGACGAATGCCCTGTCAGGCCGGCCAGCAGAAGCACGGCAGCAAACGACATGACGATATTTCGGATCACTTTTCCTCCTCCAACCATTATTTTGCCATCTCCACAAGATAGGCCACGGCAAGTTTTGCGAACTTGAAAGCGTGCAGGGCGCGTCCGCCGGTCTGGGCGAGTGTGTCCCTGTCCGAATGGATATTGGGATTGTCCTCATTCATCCTGCTCTCGAACGGGAAAGAGGCGATGAAGCCGTTCTTGGTCCAGGAGGCGTGGTCGGAGCACCCGTAGCCGCACGCAGTCTGAGCCCAGCGGTAGTCGGTATAAGTGTCGACCAGCCTGCCCAGGAAGGCGTTCTGCCCTTCATGGGTGTTGTCTGAAATGAGGAAAATATCCTCTGCCGAACCTTTGTAATTGGCCATGTCGAAATTGACCATGCCCTGCACGGCCAAGCCTTCCTTCTTGAAATTCGCAGCTATCTCTCCCGACCCCCGAAGGCCGACTTCCTCTGCCGCGAACGCAATGAATTTGAGCGTCTGCTTAGGCTTGTAGCCGGAAGCCACCATCACGCGGACAGCTTCATTGAGCACTGCTACGCCCGAAGCGTTGTCGTCCGCACCCGGCGCCGCATTGCCGGCCCCCCAGCCTGCAGTCGAGTCAATGTGCCCGCCGAGGACCACCACTTTTTCCGGCTCGGCAGTTCCGCGGACTGTCAAAATCACCGACTCCTGGGGAAATGATGCATGGCGGAAGGTCGCAACTGTGATATCGGAACGGCCGGCCGTCAAATTTTTCCAATGCCCGTAGACCCACTTCGAAGAGGCGATGCCTGTGTCCGTACGGCAATGCCTGCTCTTGTAAGAGGCAAGATGCTCAATAACCGCTACTACAGCAGCCTCGTCCACCTGTTTCAGCATGGGCACGACCCTTTCTCCCTGGTCGATGCTGAAGTCCCTGACCATGACGGAAGGCGGCTTTTCAAGATCCTGCTGGGCTGAAAGAAGGGTGCTATGGGCGAAGAACCCGGGAGACCTGCGGAAATTGCGCTGCATGATGTCGGCCAGAATGTCAAGTTCGGAAACCTTTAGCTCGTAAATCGATATGAAACTGTTCTGGCTTACAGCGGTGCGGCTGGAGAAATCAAAGTTGTCTCCCAGCGCGGTCACATCCCTGTTGGAGATGCTGATCCAGACCGTGTCATCGGTGCCAGAAGAGTCCCATTTCAGGGTGACCCGGGGTCCTTCCTTGCTCCCGGCTGCCTCCAGGGCCTGCCGGATGACCGGCCGCAAATCCACCCCCTGGTCGAAGTCCGGGGCAGGAGACGCCGTGGACTGTACGGCGAATAAAAAGACAGGCCCGGTGAGAAGAATAGGCAGGAATCGGCGCATGGTCACCTCCACGTCTGTGTCTGAATCAGAACCTTCCGGCTAATTATAGCATAGCCGGATGCATCGGGAATCCGAACGGTCGGGCCTCCCGCTTTTCCGGCTTACAAAGATTGAAATTCGTCACGATTACGATGACAATGATGTCCTTCTTAGGGCCTCGTAGAGTGCCACGGCCGCAGCCGTGGAAAGATTGAGGGAACGGACTTTATCCGAAACAGGTATCCGGTAGAAATTGCCGGCATATTTTTTGCGCAATTCGTCCGGCAGCCCTTTTGACTCGCTCCCGAAAATAAGACAGGAATCCGCGGTATAAGGAGCATCCCAATAAAGTTTTTCCGCTCTGGTGGAAAAGAATATAAGTGGTGTGCCTGCGGGAAGAGCGGAAAGCAGGGAAGTGAATTTGTTGTGGACCCTGTGCTCCAGCTCCGGCCAGTAATCCA
This sequence comes from bacterium, assembly GCA_043817835.1. Classification (GTDB taxonomy): domain Bacteria; phylum Elusimicrobiota; class Elusimicrobia; order Elusimicrobiales; family CAZFMJ01; genus JBDRGJ01. The sequence goes on along the minus strand of JBDRGJ010000347.1, from coordinate 15,986 downwards.
GTCCCGAGCGGCGTATTTCCTTATCTTCTATTTTAAAACCCAGCTTGCCGACAAAATGCAGCGTGGTGCCGGTGGCTACGCAGGTTCTTCCTATATTGCCCGAATTCCAGGGGATTTCGGGGTTTATCAGAGCGATATGCATCGAAAAGTTGAATCGTTGATTTGTTGAAATGTTGATGAGAGAGACATCATGAGTCCAGACTCCAGTCCGGCGCATACTGCTCATGCCAGATTTCCAGCATCAGCAGCGCCCAGAGTTTGAAACCGTGGTCCTTTCTGCCGCCCTGATGTTCTTCCCAGAAACGCCTGACTATTTCAGGCCTGAACCAGCCGCGTTTCAATGACTTATCAGAAAGACAGCGTTCTTCCCAGTATTTCTTCAGGCCGTCCCTGAACCAGGCGCCAAGCGGTATGCCGAAGCCCTGTTTTCCTCTGGAATAGATGCTTGGGGGCAGTATTTCCCTGAAAGCCTCCCTGAGCAGCCACTTTGTGTTATTCAGCCCTTTGAGTTTCCAATTGCCCCGTATGCCGTAAACAAGTTCCACGAACTCGTGATCCAGGAACGGGGAACGCCCCTCCATGGAATTGGCCATGGTGGCTATGTCCATTTTCACCATCAGGCATTCGGGCAGGTAGCTCCTGAAATCTGCGTAAAGCAGGCGATTGATGAAATCTTCCCCTGCGCTCCTCTCGAATATCTCTTCGAAATACCTTTTGACCTGAGCCGAAGACGGCTCCAGCAATCCGGTCATGCCCCTGGAAAAAAGCGAGTTTTTTTCCTCCGGACTGAAAAAAGAAGCCATGCGCAGGTGTTTTTCCGGAGTGCCGGACAAAACGGTGGACCTCAGGAAACGTTTGGCCTTCCAGATAATGTCATACGGCGCGGTGTTCTCCGGCAGCAGTTCCGCGATCCCGGCAGCCGTCCTGCGAAGCGGGGCCGGCATGAACTCCCAGTAGTGGGCCAGCTTCATCGCGACGTAGCGCATATACCCTGCGAAATTCTCGTCTCCGCCGTCCCCGTTAAGCGCCACCGTTACGAATTCCCTGGTCTCCCTGGCCACATAGTAGGACGGCAGCGCGCTGGAATCAGCGTAGGGTTCGCCGTAATGCCAGGCAAGTTTCGGCAGAATGTCCGCCATCTCCGGCTTAACTATGAATTCGGTATGCTCGCAGCCATACATCATTGCGACCTGGGAAGCATAGGAAAGTTCCGAAAACTCGGCTTCTTCAAAGCCGATGGAAAAAGTCTTCACCGGCTTATCAGAAATACGGCTCATGAGCGCGACGATGATGGAAGAGTCTATGCCCCCCGAAAGGAACGCCCCCAGGGGAACGTCGGATATGAGGCGGATTTTTACGGCCTCGCGCAGTTTTTCAACCACTGCCTGCTTTGTTTCTTCCAGACTGAGCCCCGATGGCCCGCAGCCTACAGGCAGGTCCCAGTAACGTTCCACAAACATGCGGCTGTTTTCCACCACAAGCCGGTGGCCCGGAGGAAGCTTGCTGACTGATTTGAAAATGGTAAGCGGACTGGGGATGTACTGAAGCGAAAGATACATGTCCAGGGCCCGCGGTTCCAGTTCTTTTGAGACTCCCTCCAGGCTCAGCAGGCATCTCAGTTCCGATGCAAAGGCAAGCCATCCGTTCTGCAGCGTATAAAGGAGGGGTTTCTTCCCTATCCGGTCCCTGGCCAGGAGAAGGCGGTTTCTTTCCTTGTCCCAGACCGCCAGCGCGAACATGCCGCGCAGACGGGTGACGCAATCCGGCCCCATTTCCTCATAAAGATGGACTATGACCTCAGTGTCGGTTTTGGTGTGGAACTTATGTCCTTTGGCAATAAGCTCTTCCTTCAATTCCTGAAAATTATATATTTCTCCGTTCAGCACCACCCAGACCGAACCGTTTTCATTTGATATGGGCTGGTGTCCGCCTGAAAGGTCTATGATGGAAAGCCTGCGCATAGCCAGCCCGGCTCTGCCGTCCACCATAAACCCCTCGTCATCCGGCCCCCTGTGGGTCATAAGCGAGTTCATTTTTTTCAACTCGTCCAGTGAAACCCGCTCAGGATTTGCAAAATTATATCTGCCGCATATGCCGCACATGCTGACTCCTAAGGGGTCGCCGTAAGATAATATGAACAATTGGGAGGCCCAGATATGAGGCCAGTGCTAGGCGCGAGGAGGGAGCAATGCCGCAGTGCATTGTAACCGACGAGCAACAACGCAATGGCCAAAAGATGGGCTTCCCCGAAGGGCCAGGGCGCTTTTGGGCTGCGACTGCGTCGCTCATCGTTTACATGCCGCTGCGGGTATGCTCGATCTTCGCTTCTTGTCTCGCTCCAAAATCTCCTTGGCCAATTGTTCATATTATTTTGCGGAGACCCCTAAGTTAGAGGATGGGAAGTTGGGAAGATAAGACGAATTTTTCCTATAAATTTTAATCGGTTACCCTTAAAAGCAAATGACAGAGTATGCGCCTGATTTTCTGTCGAGGAAAATCCCCGGCGAACAGGCGCAGAAAAAGACGCTTCCTGAGTTCCCCGGGATTTATTTCCGGTGTTTCAGCCAGAATTCCTGCGATTGCCAGTCTCTTGGCATCATCAAACATCCCGCAGCCCATTTCCAAACGCCTATGTCCCGGAAGCCGGTTGTACAGCTCATGTAAACGGGCAACAACTGCCGGGGAAGTGTCTGCTATCATCGCATTATCTTTTTCAGCAGATCGGCAACGCCGAGTCTTCCGGCCCACTCTGTCATATATTTACGGTCAAGATCCTTTACCGAGCCCATGATATTTGCGACATCCTTAATCTGAGTCTCCGATTCGCAGGCCTTGGTCCAGCAGAGTTTGGAAAGGATCAAATCTTCCGGGGAAACGACCTGCATGGTAAATCCGGAAATATCCTGTTTTTTGCGACGTCCAAATTCCAGCTTCCTATATGCCTCATGTTTTCTAATAAGCACGTCTACTTTGACCAGAGTCTCATTGTGAATGATATTGAATGAACCACAAGTTTTCACAGCGTTTGATATATCGTCCGGTTCTATGTAAAAATCATTCCTGAAAACATCATAAAAACCGTTCACATCTTTTAAAGAGATTTCGGCTATAATATCTATATCCCTGGTCATGCGCGGCACGGCGTAGAAATTCATCGCAGTTGAGCCGGTGAGCATATAGGGGATGCCAATGTTTTTAAAACGCTCTACAACCAGACGCAGAACGTTCAGTTGGTCATTCATATATCGGGATTATATTATTTTGCGGACACCCTGCGGTTTGCAGGAACCCATCCCCTAGTAGTGCGTCATAAATAGCTTTACAATAGCATGTGACAAAAAAACGATTTTGTATCCGCAAAGCGCCTGCCCGCAGTTTGTGTGGCGGGAAGCTTTGCACGGAAGAAGGCAGAGCTAACGCTCTGCCGCTACAGTTCAAATGTAAAGAAGCGTTGGACTCACTACACTAATCGCTCGCAGGTTATTTTCACCTACTGCCTGTATATCTCCATAAGCTCGTCGATTTTTCTGGCCATGGAGTAGTTCTTCACGGCCATGTCCCTGGATTTTTCGCCCATTCGCACCGCCAGGTTTTTGTCTTCGATAAATTTCATCATGCATGTTTTTATTGCCTGACTGTCTTTAGGCTCAAAAAGCAGTCCGTTCACTCCCTCCTGAACCGCCTCTCTGGTTCCGCCGACGCGACTCGCCATAACTGCCAGCCCGCAGGACATAGCCTCCAGCATGGCGTTGGAAAGTCCTTCGGATATCGAAGGCAGGACAAAGATGTCCGCTGCCCTGTAGTAGGGCAGAATATTCGCATGTTCTCCTGCAAAAATCACGGAATCATCCAGATCCAACGCTTTTACGGCTTCGCGCAATTGCGTCTCACAGGGCCCTTTGCCTACAATCAAAAGCCCTGCTTCTGGGTTTCCCTCCTTTTCCCTCACGACTTCCGCCCAGGTTTCGATAAATTCTTTGATCCTTTTTTCCGGCACCAGCCGTCCGACGAAAAGAAACTGGATTCTATTGGGAAGACCCAGCTCGTTTTTTGCGGCTATTTTCTCATGGTAGGCCACCGGGGTGTACCTTCCGGTATCCACCCCGTTTTTGAAAAGCACCGCGGGTATTGAGCCGAGTCCGCTTTCTTTCATTTCATCCAGAAGATCGGAGTTTACCGAAAGTATTACAGGTTTAAAAATTGCCAGGAGTTTAAGCTTCAATCTGCCCAGGAAAGTTTTTCCGGAGAGAGATATCTCTCCGAGGCCTCGCCCTCCTCCCAGTTTGACCACAACTCTTTTGCCCAGCAGTTTCCCTGCGGCACATGCGGCCAGGGCCGGGGAAGAAGCAAGATGGACGTGTATCACAGAATAATCCCCCGCATGAGCCACCAGATAAAAAAAGCTTGAAAACATGAAACTTATGGAATCAACAACCCCGGTGCCGGCGACCGGCAGCCGCACAACGCGAACCCCTTCCACCTCTTCCTTCGCGGGAATTCCAGGCAAACGCCTTGTAAGGACTGTCACCCCTGCGCCGCGGGCGACCAATGCTTTGGAAAGCTCGAGGGCCTGTTTTTCCGCCCCGCCTGTGTACGGGAAAAAATTTGCGGTCAGCATGGCCACGGAAAGCACAGAAAGATTTTCAGAAGGAAGTTCCCGCATCTATCGCCGTTCCTTAAGAGATTTCCATACGCCAGTCAGTGACTGGCCGGCCTGATAGAGAAAAATAACGCCCAGGACCGTTATAAGAACGTAACCCGTTATGTGGAGAAAGCCGGCAAAAGCGAAACCTTCGGTATGGGGGATTCCCCACACTGACAGGACTTTGGCCACCGCATATTCATATGTGCCAAAATAACCCGGGACCGACGGCATTGCGACTGCCAGCGCTGACAGACAGGACACAAGAACCGACTGCCCATAAGAAAGCATATGAGATATATTCACCGTCCTTGAAGCCAGCCAATAGTTCGCCGCATCAACCAGCCAGAGCGCAAAACCGCAGGCTATTATAGCCAAAGCTTTTTTCCAGTCGCGCAGCGCTTCGGCACCGAGAGCCAATTGTCTTACAACCCGCTCCAGACGCGGAAACCTGGCCAGTGCGGATGAAACAGCCCTGTTTTTGGCCAGAAGTTCGTCCAGGAATATGAGGAAAATAAGCCCTGTGAACAGAACAGCCGCAAGCGTCCAGAAAAGCTTCCCGTAATCCCGCGTCCAGGGCAGAGCGCCGGAGGCGGACGCAATCATGAAAATTATGGAAAGCGAAAGTATATCCAGGATGCGTTCGACAAATACCGTGGCCAAAAAAGTCAGAAATGGAATGCCGGTCAGCCCCGCGCCAAGCGTAGCCCTTCCGACTTCCCCCAACCGAAGAGGCAGGACATTGTTAAGCGCAAAGCCTATTGTTTCTAGACGGAAAACAAGGGAGATTTTCAGCTTGCCGGCAGGGTCCAGCAGGAGCTTCCATCGCAGCCCTCTGATAAAAAGATTTATGGTGAATACCCCCAGTATTACCAGGAAAAGCGCCGCGTTCATCCGGCTGAAAACAGCAGCCATGACTTGAAAATCCACATTCCTCATTGCAAGGAACAGGAAAACAGCGCTGAAAACCGCTCCGAGAATTATTGAAATTTTCTTTTTCATTCACCGCTCCGCCTGAACGATTATAGCAATTCCCCCGGATCCTTCATGAAAACACCGGCAAGGATTCCTTTATATTTGCAGTAAAGTAGTAAAATGATACAACTGGTCCGGGTTCACAGTTCAAAAGGTTCAGGGATTGAAGGGTTCAAGGGTTAAGAGGTTCAGAGGTTGGAAAACCATGAACGCTGAACCTTGAACAGTAAACTTAACAACCTATCCATGATTGCGATAAATGCCACGATTCTGGACACCACGCCCACCGGACTGGGCGTGGTAGCCTGCAAAATTGCCAGCGCGGTTGCGCATCTGAAAAAAGACACTGCCGTGTTTTGCCACTGTCCGGAATCGTTTCCGGCCGCATCGGTTCATGCGGTCCCACGCTGGGTTTGCGCGCGGCGCGGCCTGTTTCTCGGGGGTCTGCCAAGGTTCTTTTGGACGCAGATTTTCCTTCCATGGAAGCTCAGGAAATTGAAGGCCGGCGTTCTGCTATCCCCTAACCATGAGGCATTATTTTTATCGCCCTGTCCCCAGGTCGTAGTCATCCATGACCTGCTTCCGCTGCTTTTTTCTGACAGCTATCCTAAACTGAGGTATTATTACCGCCATGTCCTGCCCAGGTTGTTGCGCAGGGCTGACGCAATCGTATCAGTTTCGCACAACACCAGGCAGGATATCATCCGGCATTATCAGCTTCCCCCGGCTAAAATCACCGTCATCTATTCCGGAGTGGACCAGACCCGTTTCCATCCCCAGGTCAGTGCCTCAAAGGCAGACGAGCCTTACATTCTTTTCGTGGGAAACCAGTATCCCTATAAGAACATCGTCAGGCTTATTGAGACTTTTGCCGGCTTGGTGCAGGACGGATTTACCCACAGGCTGCTCCTGGCAGGTGAAAATCACCCGCGTCATTTTCCGGAGCTGCGCCGTCTGGTCATGGAGTCGGGACTTGATGACCGCGTGCGGTTTCTCGGCTACGTCCCCGAAAAGGAATTACCGCGCCTTTACTCCGAGGCCGAGCTTTTCGTCCTCCCATCGCTCTATGAGGGCTTCGGGTTGCCGGTCCTGGAAGCCATGGCCTGCGGCTGTCCCGTAGCTCTGGCACAGAGCTCCTCGCTTCCGGAAGTCGGCGGAGAGGCAGGCTGCTATTTCAACCCGACTGACGTTCCCGACATAAGGAGCAAACTGGCGGAACTGCTCCGTAATCCGGACCGGCGCCGGCGCATGGTCGAGGCCGGCTATGAGCAGGCCCGAAAGTTCAGATGGGAGAAAACCGCCGGCAGCTACATCGACCTCCTGACGCGGGTACGAAACGGTTCTGCCCCAGTATCATGAAAATACTGCAGATCGGCAAATTTCCAAGGGAGTACTGCGGCGGCGTGGAAAACGCCGTATTTTCGCTCAGCGAAACTCTTTCCAAAAACCACGATGTGGAGGTCGTCACGGGCAGCCTGGGGCGATGCGGCGGAGTAGAGCGTTCGGCTCGCATCGTCTGCCGCCGGCTGCCCACCTGGTTCAGACTTTTTTCAACGCCGATCACGCCGGCCCTGCTTCCCTATCTCCGGCAAGCTTCGGGCTTTGATATCATACAGATATCCTTTCAAAATCCCATGGCAGTCATGGCCTACCTGCTGGCCAGGCCGGAGGGCAAACTGGTCGTGTGGTATCATCATGACATCGTCCGCCAAAGCGCAGCAGGCTTTTTCTTTTATCCGTTCCTGTATCAGGTGCTCAAGAAAGCCTCGGCCATAGTGGCGACCAGCGCTCCCTATGCCGCCAGTTCCGGATTATTGAGGAGATTTTCAGGCAAGACCACCGTCATTCCTCTGGGAATCGATGACGAAGCCCTCAACATTGAGGCTGACATCGCTGAATCGCGGCGTGTCAGAAGCCGGCTCGGCTCGCCCCTGGTCCTTTTTGTCGGGAGATTGGTATATTATAAAGGCCTGCCCTTTCTCATCGAAGCCATGCGCGGCCTGGATGCCAGGCTCCTGATCATAGGCCGGGGACCCATGGAGACGCAGCTGCGCGAGCAGGCGGCCAGACTCGGGATAACGTATAAAATCATCTTCCAGAAAGTCCCTCTGGAGGAATCCATTGCCCGATACCTGCATGCGTGCGACCTGCTCGTTTTGCCCTCGACAAAGCGAACCGAAGCTTTCGGCATAGCCCTGCTGGAGACCATGGCTTGCGCCAAACCTGTGGTGACCACGGAATTGGGAACAGGAACCAGCTTCGTGTGCCGACACGGGGAAACAGGACTTGTAGTTCCCCCTCGCGACGCGACGGCTTTGCGAGAAGCCATCCGCATGCTTCTCTCGGACCCGGATATGGCCCGGAGAATGGGGAAAGAGGGAAAAAAGAGGGTGGAGCGCTATTTTTCGATCCACGCAATGACCGAATCTTTTCTTGGGCTGTACGGCAGGCTTTTAAACGGCGGAAAGATATGTTGAGGGAATACAAAAAGTTGCTCGATGGATTGCACATCGCAGCCACCGGCTGCCTGATCGTTGCCGTCTATGTTGTCCTGCACTGGCTCATGCGCGACAGACCGGCGCCTTTAAGGCCTCTGCACGAATACCTCCCGGCTATCGGAATATTCACTTCCGTGGTCCTGTTCAGCCTGTACCAGCGAAAATTCAGCACCCTCAATCCTTTGACAATGCCTGTGTCTCTGCTCCGGGAACTTGGATTCTGCTATACATTCGGCCTGTTAGGCTATGTGTTCGCCGCATACACTTTTAAGATGCCACATTTAAGCCGCATGTACATGTTCGGGAGCATGGCCTGGAGCTTCCTGATTGCGCTTGCATGGCATACGGCGGCATATGCATTCTACAGCTGGATGCATTCACGCGGCTGGAATATCAAAAGAGCGCTTCTGGCGGGAGACAGCGTATCGCTGACTGAGGTCGAACGCACCATCCGCGAAAACAGCGCCCTGGGACTCAGGATAGGCGGTATTTTAAACATGGAAACGGCCGGGGACCGGGAAACAAGCTCCGATGCCATAGGCAGAATGCTGGGCTCTACAGTGGTGGATTGCGCTATTTTCACTGCCTATAGGCAGAATCCGGCGCTGACCGAAAGACTAATGCTGGCCTGCCAGGAGCGTGGTATCGAGATATGGCTGAAGCCGGATTTTATCCATCAGGAGGTCGTGTTCTCCCGGATCGACTATCTCCACGACATCCCGATGTTCGTGTTCTCTTTGTGCCCGCGGGAGGGTGCGGCAATACTCTTCAAACGCCTGATTGATATACTGGCCGCAGGCGTTCTGCTCATGATTGCGGCAGTCCCCATGCTGATAATCGCCATGCTGATACGCTGGACTAGCCGGGGGCCGGCTCTGTTCAGCCAGCCGCGCATCGGTCTCAACGGCCGGAAGTTCCTGATGTACAAATTCCGGTCCATGTATGAAGGGACGCAGAACGACAAAATCGCAAGACAGCTTCAAAACGAGCACAAAGGACCGGTATTCAAGATGGCCGCCGACCCCCGCATCACCCCTGTAGGCAGGATTTTGCGCAAATATTCGCTCGACGAACTGCCCCAGCTGTTGAACGTGCTGACAGGGAACATGAGCTTAGTGGGACCGCGGCCTCCGCTGCCGGAAGAGGTCAGCCGGTACGAGGGCTGGCAACGGCGGCGGCTTTCAATGCGGCCGGGCATCACCGGCCTGTGGCAGGTTGGCGGAAGGAATTCTCTCGCCGATTTCAATGACTGGGTAAAGCTGGACCTCGACTACATCGACGATTGGAGTCTGTGGCTGGACCTGAAGATACTTTTCATGACCATTCCCGCGGTTATCCGAGGCACCGGCGTCTGACCCGGGGATTACTCAATTGACGGCATAACCATGTTTATATCTTATTTACTGCCCTACAGCGTGCGCAATATCCACGCCCCGCATCTCTGGATATTTTACAAGCAGTTGTCTTATTTCAAAAAAAATGAAGCAATTTATATAGGGACCGAGGACTATTTTAAGGATCCTTCCTTTTATGTGCATCAGGACAGATGGGACATCCGTGAGGCCACGCTGATATATCATGAATCCGCACTGCCCGTTGCGCAGGATATGGATTCGATATGCAAATTCACCATCCCCGGCCTGATTTTCGATGAACTGGAACAAAAATTAGGCTCCCGCAGGGAAGTAGCGGTATTTCTGCTGACCCAAAGATGCGAAAAACTGGAAACCGAACTGGATAGGATTTTCAGCGGGATAATTAAAACGGAAAAACCGGAGGCTGTTTTGGCATGGTGGAACTGTCCCAGCCTGAATCATATCGCAGGCAGGTACGGCCTGCGCGTGATCCACAATGAACTAGGCCCCCTGAGAAAGCCGTTTTATAAAAACACGGCTTACTTTGATTTCAGCGGCGTGAACGGAAACACAGAAGCTGAAAAAAGATTTCTTCAATTCAAAAAAGAGGCAAAGGATGATATCGCCGCACTTCCGAAAAAAGAATTACTGGCTCTGTTGCTGGAAGATGATTATGCTCATCTCGCGACATCAAAACCGGAGCCGGCGTATGAAATAGGCCTTCCCCTGCAAGTTGAAGATGATTCGAACATAATGGCCTTCTCCAACAACCTGGATAACCGCGGATTGATAAGCATGGCAGGCAGGTTTTTCAAAAGAGACGAAACCCTTATAAGAAAACATCCGGCAGGGCTTTGTGATTACAGTGAAGAGCCGGGGATCATGGACGAGTCCGCCAATTCCATGGAGTTTCTTCTGCTGTGCAAAAGGGCGGCGACCATAAATTCAAGCGTCGGACTGGAGGCAATTCTGTTCGACAGGATTACACACATATTGGGCGACAGCCCGTTTGCGTTCCTTGCGCACAATGATTTCAACCCGGCCAATGACGGCAGAAAAACAGAAGATGAACTTTTGAAGCTGAATTTTCTGCTTTTCGGCTATCTGATGCCGTATGAATTTCTCTTTGACGTAGATTATTACCGTTGGAGACTTTCAGGCCCTTCTGAAAAAGAAATATTCCGGCTCCATTTTGCCTGTTATTTGAACAAAAGAAAAATCATTCAACAGCACTCTTTTGAGGTCCCCGGAACAAATATCGGCATATTGACGCTGAAATCGGCAATAAGGCATCAGGAATGGAAAATATGCGAATTAAAATACAATCTCCGCGGTAAAAACATACAGATGGATCAGCTTGCCGCGGAAAAGGACCGGCTTATAACTGAGAAGGACCGGTTTCTGGCCGAGGCCCGCCGTCAGTTGGACGAAATGTCAGGTTCGTGGAGCTGGCGAGTGACCAGGCCGGTCAGGAGGCTCTCCCTTGCGCTGCGGCATTCCAGGGCTTTCGAATGGATCGACATGCTGCGCAGGCGCATGGGTTCGGTACTGGCTGCCGCACTGATACTGGCGCTGCGCCTGGGCATCGCCTTAAGAAAGGCCGGACCTGCCAAGCGGATACGGACGCAGGGACACGGACCATTGAGGATATGCTTCCTATCCAAGGAATATCCGCCTGAAACCACCGGCGGACTGGGCTCCTTCACCTGCGAAATGGCGCACGCGCTGGCTGATCTCGGCCACGAGGTGCACGTTGTAACCGAAACTGCCGATGAAAGCGACTGCATGGACGGAAAGATCCATGTCCACGGCATTGTACAGAGATTGAGGCCGGCGACCCTGTTCTGGAAAGTTTTCGGCCTTGGCAGATTCGCCGACATCATGGAATACAGCCGCTGCGCTTCCAGGCGGCTCAGACAGGTCGTCAGACTTTACGGCATCGATGTTGTTGAAGCGGGCGAGACCAGGGCCGAGGGATTTCATTACTACCGCCTTCTTAAAAACGGTCCGCCGCTTGTCCAGAGGTTCCATACCAGCGAGTCGCTCTGCTACATGCTCAACGCCGATAAGCCTTCACTGGAAAACTCGCTGGTGAAGATGCTTGAGAAATACTGGATGGCATGCGCGGACCGGCACATAGGCATCAGCCGCGACATCGTGGAAAGATACAGAATGTTCTACGGCATGGCTCTTGCCGATATCCCGATCATTCCGAACCCGATTAATGCCGCAGGGTTCCAGACCGATGGGAACAGGCTTCCGGCAGAAAGACCGCAGATACTCTTTACCGGCAGATTCGAGCTCAGAAAAGGAACCCATATCCTCATCAAATCCATACCAAAGATTCTGGCCAAACATCAGAATGCCAGATTCATATTCATAGGCAGCGACTGCGGAACCCGGTCCTACTGTGAGAAACTCGTGAAAAACCAGGATTGCGAAGGCAGCGTCGTGTTTATAGACAGGCTGTCCAGACACCTGCTGGCAAAATATTACGATGAAAGCACGATGTGCGTTTTTCCCTCATTATGGGAAAACTTCCCCTATACCTGCCTTGAGGCGATGTCCGCGGGCAAGCCCGTGGTGGCTTCGCGCACCGGAGGCTTTCCTGATATCATAGAAGACAATGTGAGCGGCCTGCTTGTTCCTGCCGGAGACCACTGCGCCCTGGCCGATGCGATCCTGAAACTCCTCGAAGACAGCCCCCTCTTGGGCACTATGGGCAGGAACGCCAGGAAGAGAATGCTGGATTTATGCAATCCCGCGGCTGCAGCGACGAAGACGCTGGAAGTCTACAACAGGGCCGTTTTCGGGCCGGAGAACGAAAAAAACAATGGTTAGAACCCCGGCAATAATGGTCTATCCCGTCACGTACCGCTGCAATGCCCGGTGCATTATGTGCAGTATCTGGAAGAAGCGCGGATATGAGGACGAACTGACTTTTGCTGAACTGGAGAAACTGTGCGGTTCACCCCTGCTGCAGGCCTCTGTACGGAAAATCAACCTGACCGGCGGCGAGTGTTTCCTGCGCGATGACATCTGCGGCATCGTGGAACTGCTGGCCAGGAGGTTCAAAAATCTGCGCGAGATAGGCCTTGCGTCCAACGGCTTCATGCCCGACATGGTGGTTAAAACAGTGGAACGCATGATTGCCTCCGTCCTGCCGACCGATATAGCTTTGAGCATCGGCATCTCTCTGGACGGATTCGGGGCGGTTCACGACCGTGTGCGGGGCGTGCCCGGCGGGTTCGCAAAGGCAGGTGAGACGATCCGCCGGTTGAAGGAACTGGAATCGCTGTACTGGCCCAGGTTCGGCGTGTCAGTCGGAACCAACATCAATGCAGTCTCCTGTGAAAGCCTGGACGAGACCTGCGAGTTCCTGCGCAAAAACGACATCCATGCCACTTTCACGCCAGCCGTGGTCTCCGACCTTTTCTTCGACAATACCGCCGGAAGTACCGGCTTCGAGCTGACCGAAGAGCAGAAAGGCAAAGCCGTGAGATTTTTTGACGGGCTCAGAAAGCGGGGGGCGATAGACGGCTTTTATCATAAGTTCGCGAAGACTTGGTTGCTGAAAAGCAGGCGCTCGGCCGGCTGTCCGTTCCAGGACAGGGGTTTTTTTCTGGACGCCAACGGCGACGTCTATCCGTGTAAAAGTTTCCGGAAATTCAGACTGGGAAACATACGGGATCGGTCCTTCGACGATATATGGCGCAACACGCAGACGCAAAAAATTTACGACCTGATGCGTCCGCACTGCAAGCATTGCGGATGCAACTGCTTTTTATACGAAGCCAGGCCCGCGCAGCGGCTGTACGAAGGCGTCAGGAAAATTATCACAGGCCGATGACATCCGGCCTCCCATGAAAAAGATACTCCTGGTCAAATCCACCAAAGCTGATGTCAGCGCGATGCGCGAGGCCCTGCAATTGTGCCGTGATGCCTTTAAAGGGGCCCGCATTACGGCCCTGGGCCCGAAGCTGGCAAAATCAGAGCACGATGAGTTTATGAGGATTGACTCCGACAAACACATCGCAGCAGTGTCAACCGGCGCCTGCGCGCTTCTCGGACTGCTCGCCAGTCTGCGGTGGACCGGATTCGACCTGGCTGTGCTGGTTGGACCAGCGGAAAAAAGCACGGGCCTGATGGATTTCTTCATCCGCTTTTCGGGTGCAAAAGAGAGGCGCAGCTATCATACCGGTTTGAAATCCTTCGTGCCGCTGGTGGTATCCGCGGCGGAATTGGACGGCCTCGCCCCGGGCGATGCCGCCGCGTCAGCCCCGGAACCCGGGGTTTTATTTCTGCTGCGCAGATTGTTCCTGGCTTTCTGCCTGACGGCGTTCGCCGGCGTATGCATTGCCGCGCCGTTGAGGATCCGACGGCTTTTATCGCGATGAACATCCTTTTCCTGTCCCGGGACTATCCTCCGGACGGCTGCGGCGGCGTGGCGACATACTGCCATGAGATGTCGCGGTTCCTTGCGGGCCTGGGCCAGAATGTGTTCGTCATAGCGCAGGCCAGGGACAACGTGCCTTCGGAATCGGTGGAGCCCGGCGGAGTGCGCGTCTTCAGGGTGGCGGCAAAAAAAGACGTCTTCAACTCCCTGGCCGTTGACCGGCTGCTCTACGGCTGCGCCGCATCGCGGAAACTGGCGGAAGTGGTGGAAAAATACGGAATAGATGTCATCGAAGGGAGGGAAGCCCATCAGGAGGCGTTATGGTATTTCTTCCGGCACCGCAGGGGCAGGAAACCTTACCTTGTCGTCAGGCTCCACACGCCTGAAAGCCTTATCGTCCGCATGAACCGGTGTCCTTCCGGCCCGGATCTGCGGCTTTTGAGGGATATGGAGGAATGGTGGATACGCAGGGCGGACAGGGTCGTAGGCGTGACCAGAGCCGTGACCGAATTGACATCCGATTTCTTTGATTTGAATCTGAAAGACATACCGATAATTCCCAACCCCGTGGATTTGGATTTTTTCACACCTGACACTGACTGCGCGGAAAACGGCTCAGGCATCCTATACGCCGGCCGGTTTGAATTCAGAAAGGGGGTGCATGTGCTCATTGACGCCATGCCCGGCGTGCTTAAAGAAATGCCGGAATCTGAATTCCGCCTGGCAGGAGGCGATGCCGGCATGAAATCCGCGCTGATATCCCGGGGCAGGGAACACGGATGCGGTAAAAACGTCGTATTCCTGGACGAGATGCCGCGCGGGGAACTGCGCAGAGAGTATCGCAGAGCGGCTGTGTGCATCGTCCCCTCGCTCTGGGAGAACCATCCGTATTCATGTCTGGAAGCCATGGCCTGCGGCAGGCCGGTTGTCGCCAGCGCAGCCGGCGGCCTGCCTGAGATCATAGAGGACAATGTTTCGGGAATCCTGGTCGAGCCCGGAAACCACGCGCAGCTGACGCAAGCCATTATAAGACTGCTCAGGGACGGGGAATTGAGGAAACGTCTTGGAGCAGGAGCCCGCAAAAGGATGGAAGATTATCATGCCCCCGCATGCCTGGCCGGACTCAACCTTAAGCTGTATGAATCCCTTGCAGGCGGCACATCCTGATTCAACTCCGGATGGTCATGACAGGGAATATTTTTTGCGTACGCCAAACGGCTCGCACCGCCCTTTTGACCGCATGATTTCTTCCACAATCAGCGGATTCTGAAAATCGGATAAAAACCACTGATTTTTGACCACATGGCACATATAGGCCAGTGTGGCTTCATTGTCCAGGGCCCGGGTCCCGATCAAGTGCCCTGCTTTGCCGATATCGGCGAGAAAAGGCCTGGGACTGGTTTTCTCGTCCCATATCAGCGTTCCCAGGCAGATGGACTGTATATTCCAGACAGCCGCTTCATGCAGGGTATTTGAATTAATGCCGATTACCAGTTTGCACCGCCCGGAGGCAAAAATCTCGTGTGCTGACATCTGCCTGTTGTTCGTTAACAGACGGTTTGCCTTATTCCTGATTCTCAGAAGCCTGTCCAAATCCGGCGTTCTGTCCTGCGGATGCTGCTTGAAAATTACCGGCAGCGGCAGTTTCAGTTCTTCCGCATAATCAATGCATGCCTGAGCAAATTGAACATTATTCTCAGGATTGTCCGAATAAAATTTTTCAAACTGCGTCCCGGAGTGTTTCAGATTGAAATCCGTAGCCAATTGGAACGGGACCAGGATAAACTCCCCGGGAGTATCTTTCATGAAAGCTGAGACTTTCGAGCCATCAACGCTTCTTCTGTATATCTCTATCAATCTCTGCAGATAGGTGGAAATAAAAAGCCGTTCTTCATCGTTGAGCGGCTTATATTCGCACCTGGCATAGTGGCCCCTGGAATTCGTGCCCAGATCGCTTATCTGGTAAGACCACCGGGGAATCCAGCCATGTTCCATAATCAGGATATCGCCGTTGACCCGGGTGCTAAGACCTTTGGCCGACCATTCAAATACGACGTCCGCTCCCCCCGCCGGGCATTCGTTTACGGAACAGCCCAGAATATTCAATGTGCGGTGCAGGG
>JBDRGJ010000346.1:0-11611 GCA_043817835.1 bacterium | reverse complement strand
GCCCCATCCCCATCTTTTCCAGCCGCCGCAGCGTATTGTGACGAGAATGCAAAGGGCTAAGGCGGCCAGGCGCGGTATGCTCATAACCAGATCCCGCCGGAACCATGCATCCGGATCGTGCGCGGGCATGGCCCGGTAGATGAAGTGGCGGGCCAGGACATACCCTGCGACAATGCATAAAGTCAGCAGAGTGATTTTTCGGTATGGCAACGGAAAGTTTTTGCGCATTTGAATTTATTGTTCTGAAAGCTCCTGGGAGACCTCGAGCTCGGCCAGTTTCTTTTTCACAGCCGGCGCGTCGGGCGCGTACGGAGCGATGCGCAGATACCATTTAAAGCTTATGACGGCGCCGGTGTAGTCTCCCGCCTTTTCGCGGACCAGTCCCAGGTTGAAATACACGTCGGCCCACCAGGGCGCGATCTCAAGCGCCTGCTCGAATTCGGCCAATGCCTTGCCATATGCCTTGCGCCCCTCCATCTGCTTGAGAAAGGCCTGTCCGCGGTTGGAATGGTGCTGAGCCTTCTCCGGCACAGCAGGCTGAGGCTTCAGGGATTGCGCATACGCGATTACCTTCTCCCTGAGCTTTTTTTCGTGTTCGGTCCCCTCCGCCAGGCCCGCAAGGGCTTGGGCATAGCTTGACAGGGCTGAAACGGATTTTCCGGCCCGGCGGGCCTTGTCGCCCGCCTTTTCAAATTCCTGTATATTCGAATCAGGAAGTTTTTTGGATGCTCCCGCCCCGGCCTCCCGTGAAAGCTGGGCCGCCCGGGGCCTGGACTGTTCCAGCAGGGTTATCGCAGTGTTTATCTTTTTAATCACGGGCAGAGACTCCCGCTTGTTTTTGTTTATCTCCTCATGGTACAGAGCCTTCATCTCGCTGTCTGAGCTGTTTTCAATATACTCGTTCATGCTGTTCTCAAAGCTGGCCTGCATATCCTCCGCTCCCTTTTTTTCCTCCTCAAGTGTGGTAATGGCCTGATCGATATCCGCATCGTGGGCGAACAGGGTTTTCATTACCTCAAGGTGCCCTTCCCTGGCCGCCTGGACCAGGGCGGATGTGAGTCCCGGTAACACACCAGTAGAGGTCTGGGCGCCGGCCTTGGAACCTTGTTCAAGCAGATCTTTCACGAAGTCATTGTCACCCCTTCCAGCTGCACCGTAAAAAACCATGAGATAATCATTCTCCGTGACTTTGGCTCCGCTGGAGATCAGCAACAAAAAGGTTTTCGACCGTCCCCCTTCCGAAGCGGCGGTCAATGCGGAGGTTTTTTCGGCCATGAACCTGCCCGGCGCGTTGACATCCAGACCTTTGGCCAGCAGGGCTTTTGTTCTTTCCACATCCCCGATAGCCGCGGCATGCTGGAGCGCTCCCTCGCAATTTTTCCCCTCCTCATAGATATCAATACATCTGTCGAGCATCGCCTGTATCATATCCTCGCGCTTGGCAATATATGCCAGTTCAAATACCGTAAAACTGGAACCTTTCAGGCATACTCCGGGATCAAGACCGCGCCCTAGCATGGATTTAATCGTTTTGATATTGCCGCTTTTTATGGTTTTACTGACTTTCAAAAAAGACGCGCCGCAAAGCGCCAGCATGGCGGGAACTATGAGAATACACAGGCAGATATTAAGGCTTTTTTGTTTTGCCGTTTTTTTCATAAGAAATTTCATCCTCTTATTGCGCTGAAAGTTCCTGGGCGATCTCAAGTTCGGCCAGTTTCTTTTCCACAACCGCCGCGTCGGGCGCATACGGAGCGATTCGCAAATACCACTTGAAGCTTATGGCGGCGCCGGTATAGTCGCCAGCCTTTTCACGGACCAGCCCCAGGTTGAAATACACGTCGGCCCACCAGGGCGCAAGCGCAAGCGCCTGTTCGAATTCGGCCAATGCCTTGCTATATGCCTTGCGACCCTCCATCTGCTTGAGAAGGGCCTGTCCGCGGTTGGAATGGTGCTGAGCCTTCTTCGGCACTCCCGGCTGAGGCTTCAGGGATGCCGCGTAGGTGAGTACTTTTTCCCTGAGTTTCTTTTCCCGGTTCGTGCCTTCGGGCAGGCCCGCAAGGGCTTTGGCGTAGCTTGCCAGGGCAGCTGTGGAATTACCTGCTTTGCGGTATCCTTCCGCTTTTTTCAGGTTAGCCTCGATATCCTGTTTTTTGGCATCCGTGAGTTCGGCGCCGACCCCTAATCTTTTTTCGCGGGAAAGCTTAGCAGCCATTGGCCGTGATGCTTCCAATAGCGGCACTGCTTCGCGGGCAGTATTAAGCCTATCTTTGAGTTCCTGTGTATGCTTTTCTTTTTCCCTTATATAAACACGCTTTGCGGCACGTGAGCCTTTTGCGATCATCTCATTCATGAGCTGTCCATATGTGATCTGCTCCTCTTCCGTGTTTTTTATTTCCTCAGACAGCGTTTTTAAAGCGAGGTCGATATTGGCGCCAGTGGAGAAAAGTGTACGTATGACCTCAGTTTGCTTAGCTTTTGCCGCCTGGCATAGCGCGGTTGTCATGGAGCTTGATGAGACAACAATCGAGGCCGGGGAATTCGCTGAAGCGCTTTGTTTGAGCAGGTATTTGACAGTTTCGTTGTCGCCCTTTTCTGCCGCAGCGTAGAATGCCGTTGAATAGTTATCTTTTGTCGGCTTGGCTCCATGTTTGAGCAGCATCAAGAATGCTGCCGGTTGCCTGCCATATGATGCGGCATATACAGGAGTTTTCCTGGAAGTATGAAACTCAGCGATCGCATTGACATCAGCACCTTTCTCAAGCAGTGATTTCAATCTTTTAACATCTCCTATCACAGCGGCATGGTGAAGAGCTCCGTCGCAGTTTTTCTTTTTACCTTCATCTTCTATGCAGACATCAAGCAAAGCTTCCAGTATGGCTGTTTGTTCCAATATATGGGCCAATTCAAAAGGCGTATAATCCGGTTTCTCAAATTGAGCGCCTGGCTCAAGCCCGCGATCGAGCATAGATTTGATCTTTTTGAGGTTGCCTTGTTTTGTGGCATTATAGACCCTTGAATAAGAAGCGCCGCAAAGCAGTAACGTTATTGGGAATATAAAAATGAGCGAGCAGATCCTTATATATGTGTTTCTTTGTTTCGTTTTTACATCCATAAAATAACACTCCTTCAGGGCATTCTTTATCATAACTCAAGGCACAAGCTTAGCCGGGTCATCCGGTACCGCCTGACATCTCTCCAGGCAGACGGACCAGTCGGCAAGATGGCGGTTCGTGCACTGCAGACGCTCCAGATCGGTCGGCATGGGGCCGCACGCGCCCAGACCTTTCTTGAACCCGGCATAGCAGAACGAACATGCCTTGGACAGGGCGCGCATGGCTGAGGGCTTGTGTTTCGCTTGGAGCTTTGTAACTGCTTTTTTTCCGGCGGAGGTTGATTTGGCGTCCATATCATCACAAACCTTAAGCCATGCCTCCCTTTTAACGTGATAAAACTCCACCATGCCTTTGTAGGCGCCGGCAGGTATCTCAAAAAAGGGTTTTGTTGGGAACAGCGGAGGCTGGGGCCTCTTCAGGCACCAGCCTTTGGGGAGTTTTTCAAGCACCTCGCGCCTTTCCTGTTCCCGCTCATGATATTCCTTGAAATCCAGCTCGCCTGAACGCGATGAATCCGCCCCTTTCATGGCCAGATTGCCGGAGCCGGAGCCTTTCATTCCGCTCAGGAGATCGTCCTTCTCATTTTCTATCGCCTGTTTGCGCTGCTCCTCGGCATAATTTGCCTGATGCTGACGCTCCAGAATGCGCGCGTTCTCCTGTTGGAGGAAATACGCGCGTTCGGCTTCAAGGGCCTCTTTCCCGCCCGAGGAAGGCGTCAGGAAGCCGGTTATGGCCTGGCCCATGGCGTTGCTCACGGCCCCGACGAGTTCCAGCTTGATGGCATCCTCCAGCGAGAACCCCCCGCCGATATATTGCTGACCGCTGCCGGAAGCCCCTCCGCTGCAAACGCAGGCACGCGGCGTGCAGCCGCCTCCCATGCTGTTTAGCTTCCTTACCGAGTCCCGATAGGCGCTATCACAGGATGATTTATCCGGAAAGTTTTTCGATGTCCGGGTTCCGTAGCCTCCGGCGCAATCGAACTTGTAGGTGCACTGGGCCGCTGTCCGGGCCGGCGGCAGGACAAGCAGGAGCAATAACACCGGCGCAAAACGGATCAGGTCCATGGATGCATGCCGAAAAATACGCGGAACCATATATCGATATTTCTCCAAAGCACCGCGCGAAATGTTTTCCGGGCGCAGGTGCTGACAAACTAATGGCGTCGGTTCAGGCACGAACAGATAATAGCAAAACAGAAATTGACTCCTCTACGCTAAAGAAGGCAACACTGTACCTTATAACGGGAAGGTGTTTGTGAGGAAAATGTCTTTTGCCTTTCAGGATATTATGATTTTTCCCCGGTGTTGGCGCCGGTTTAAATCATATGCACGGAATCAGGGGAAACGGAAGCTGAAGACCAGTCGAAGTCCGAGGGAATTGATGTACGAGCCGACATGCAGGTATCTGAGCTGTCCGCCTATCGAGAAATGGGTGTCCAGGTCTCTGTCCAGCCCGATGCCCAGGCTTTCTCCGAGCTTATACGAAGCGGTTTCGCTCTTAGCCGTGTTGCGGGACAATTCCTGTTTATATCGGTTTAGCGACAGACCGCATAGCAGGTATGGACGCAGATCTTTGTCAGGCGACAGGTCCCATCGGGCTATAAAAGCATTGGAATCGAGGTTCACGTCCGATTCTGCGTTTGAAACAGATTCGGAGCCATAATCGGTCCGGCGCATCTCAAATCCCGCGGAGAAATTGCCGGTAAGGTGGTGCCGGTACAGAAAACCTAAGGTGAAGCCCGTATCCGCAATATCTCCAAGTCTGCCTATCCCCCGGTTGACTCCCCCAAGAAGGCCGATGACATGTGTCCCCTGACGTACCGAGGCCAGTGCGGGATTGCTGATGAAAAAGGAGATAAAAGCAAACAGGATGAGAAATGTTCTGCCGCCCGGCAAATTTCTGCGTTCGGGGGAATGTATCATTGGCATAATATGTAATCTTATGAAATTTTGCATTCCTGTTTTTTGGGGAGTGCATTTAGACCCTGAATTCCAATCAATATTTAACCCGAAAATTGCAGTTGAAAGCAGTTTCTATTGACAAACGCAGGGATAAAAAAGTGCGGTACATCTTTCGGGAGGTATGAGTTATGAAGTCAGGAGTATGAATAAAAAAACCATTCAAAATAATAATAGTTTTTTTCAGACCTCATACTTAATACTTCATACCTCCCAAATTCCCACTGAAGAATTTGGGTTAAGAACCCGAGTCAGGGACCAGCGGGACGGTCTTATATGAGCGCAGACGCCAGGCTTGGTCGCCGTGCACGCCCGATGCGGCATCGAGTACTTTGCATATGGAGGGCATGAGCGCCCGCAGCTGCGGCAGGCCCCACTCCGTCATGTCTTTGCGGCCGGGGCCCGTGAGCACGTCGGAAACGACCAGGACAGCCCGGAAGCGGACATCGGGCCGATCGCGGAATAGATATATGGCATGCTCCAGCTCCACTTCTACAAGGTCCACGCCTCGCCTTATGGCATCCTGCGCCCATGACTGCGTCTCGATGTTGGGTGTGGGCACGCGCTGGTAGACGCCCGCTTTGGGCAGGGGAGTAGGAGCCAGCCAGCCGAGCTTCTCACGACGGCCGTTGCTGCGCAGGAGTTCCGAGGGCACCACGGCCTCGCCCACCTTCCGGCCTTTGAGGGCTCCCGCAGTCCCCATGAATACCACATTACGCGCGCCGTGCTCAAAAATCGCCTCCATGAGTTCCCGTGAGAGGTCCCCGTAAAGGCACGGGAAGACCCAGACCCGCTTTCCGTCGGCGAGTTCGAGCACGTGCATGTTCACCCCGGCCATGTCGTGTTCGCCGTCCTGCGGGGACCGCTTTCGGCGGTCGTAGTTTGCGACCATGGTCATAAAGTGATGCGCGTTCTCGGCCCGGTTCCTCAGAAGAATGGAATCGACCGCCGTGTTCGCAAAGCCGTAAAGGACGAGGTCCGGAATATGTCCCAGGGAGCGGAAGGTCTTGAGATACTCCTGCTTCCATGAAACCGGATGACCGGAGGTCTGGAGGAGGCCGGAGGGCAGGCCGGCCAGCCGCAGAAGGGTGTGCAGATGCAGGATGCGGTCTTCTCCGTTGACCCGGCTGATGACATAGGCTTCTCCGCCGGTTTCGTCGACTGCGCGGTGGACGCGGTGGAAGCCTTCTTTCTTGGTAACCGGTTCGAACATGCGCCAGCCCAGGGCCAGCGCGGCCGATGCCGCCTTGCGTCCGTCGCCCACCAGGATCAGGAATCTGGTTTCCCCCGAGCGGGCCGCGCGCAGCGTCTCTTTGCCGAGGTTGTCGGAGAGGTAGCCTTCGATATTTTTAAGAGTGTGCGCGGCTTTCGGATCGAGCCGTGCCGCTTCATCAGGGTACCCCGCTGTGGTCTGGGGAGCCTGTCCGGGCGCATTATTGCGCAGGCCGTCGATGAGACTTTGTGAAGCCTGGGCCAGGGCCTCGGCTTGCTCGGAAGGCTGAAATGGAGGCAGGTCCCGGTGGCGGAGAGCGAAATCGCTTATATCGAGGAGGAGATTTGCGGCTTCCGGAATGCCGGCCAGCATCTGTCTGAGCCCGGCGTCGCGCGCCAGAAATTTGCGCAGTACCTGCTTTGCCGCGGTTTTCGCGGCGGACAAGGATGCGGGATCGGCGTCCACGGATTCCGCCCTGCGGCGCACCCGCGCCGACGCTTCACGGAACTGCGCCAGTGCGGCCCCTGCGCCACCCTCTGACCGGGGGCGGCCCAGCTCCGAGAAGTCCATCATCTCATCGAGCTCGCCGAGAGGGCCTTCGGCTGTGAAGCGGCCGCGGGCGACAATCGGCAGTTTCCCTGCTTCGGCCACATTGGCTATGGGGCTGCCTGCGAAGGGTTTGAGGCGCAGGATATCGCGTTCGCGCGCGTCAATGGAAAAGAGAGGGTTCTCGAGCCATAGCTCGAGTAGGTTGTACCATGAATCGACACGGTCCAAGTCGCTGACCCAGGGGTTATTGGTGAGGTAGAAGGCACGAGCCTTCAGTCCCTTGCGATCAATGGCACGAATCAGGCCGCGGAGTTCGGCGTAGGTGTAAGTGGGCCGGGCGTTGAGTCCTTTTTTTGCCAGAGCGTTGCGATTGGTTTTTAAGGTCAGAACTCCTGCGTCGTCAAAAGCGTCGGCTCCCATGACGATCTGTCGTATGCCCAGACGCGCGTAGGCGTCGATGAGGTCCTCGCGGGGGCGTTTGACGCCGTCGGCGCCGTACGCCAGGAAGCCGTTGACGCTGCTGTGGCGCACGAAGAAGCGGAACCGGTCCTTAAGCGGGCTCCGGTCGAGGAGGTCCGCGAATTCGATTATCCGCTGCGCGTTGTTGTTGAAGTTGGAGTCGACAAAGAACAGGTCGATGATTTCGCCCGGAGCGGTTTTGGCGCGGGCGGCGATCTTTTCGAGTTCGCGCATCATTCGCCGGGCCGAAAAGAAATGGAAACGGGATAGCCCTCCTGAAGCGCAGATGGAGCAGCCCTGCGAACAGCCGCGGGAGGTTCCCAGGAGATATGTTTTGCGCGCCTGCGGCCCGTTGACTTCGAAGAGCGACCTCAGATATGCGTCGTAATCCTCGCTGAAGACCCGGCGGTACAGTTCGGGATCCGTCTCCAGGGCTTCGAAACCTTCCTGGGTGAGGGCGTGCCGCCAGTCAAGCCCTGAGAGTATCACCCGGCTGGACGAGAGCCGCAGGGCCAGGCCTTTTTTGCGGTAAAGATCATCGTAGGAAAGACTCCGGTCCCGGAGGTTTTCCAGCAGCCCCGCCAGTGTGCCGTGCTGCTCGTCGCCCAGCCAGAGCAGGTCTGCTTCGTTCCCGCCGGGCGAGAAAGGTGCGTGCGCGGGGCCTATGCCCACGGCAATCTTAAACTTGTCCTTTCGTGGGGAGTCCACGGGCCGGTCTGGAGACGGAAAAGTGAATTCGAAGTAGGACTGGGGCCTTGAGTCGGGGACCCGGTATACCCACACATCGGCTTCGTCGGCGCGTCTGAGTTCCCAGCCCCTGCGGCGGAACTCGGCTGCGGTCGCGGCGGCGAAGAATCCTTCGGGCGGTTCGCCCGATATGGATATGAGTCCGCCCACGAAGAGCGTGGGCTTTTCCGGAAAGAGCCGGCCGGGCAGGCGCGGCCCCAGTCGGCTGACCGTTATCAACACGGCGTCAGGAGGCGGGCGGGCGAAGAGATCTTCGGGCAGAGGTATTTTAAAAGCCCAGTTCTCACGCAGCCGCGCCGCTCCCAGATAGACCCGCCGGAAGCTGCCGGCGGGGTCAGAGTCCACTACGGCTGAAACGGTTTTCCGGCGCATGACTTTTCCAGAGGGGCTGGCGGCGATGCCGGGAACATGGGAAACGTCAGCAACGATAAAAATCTCTGTGACGCTGGAATCGCTGATAGTTTCAACCGGCATGGCTCTGGCCACGCTCTTAGCTAGGGTGACAGCCTGGGGGAGGTTCAACGGCAGGCTGCGTCCCGAAAGCGATGTATCCACAAGAAAGCCCCCGGACACTCTTGCCAGAGGCGCATTGAATTCGATGCGGTTCAGGTAATCTTCAGGATGCGGCAGGGCTGACGGAGTTCCGGTGGACTGGCGGAAAACGGGAGCGGTGACCGAAGCTTGCGTCTGCGCCCAAAGGGGCGTGTTGCCTTGGGCTAACAATACGCAGAGGGATGAAAAAAGCAGTCGGCGTGTCATCCCACTAAGGATAAGAAATAATTCACTAAGGGACAAGCAGGTTTTTAGACCTGTTTTTTGGAAACTTCAGGCCTGCGAGCGGATATCTGCGAACTGCCTGGCGCCAAAAAAACACCGGCGCAATGCCGCTTATTATTCCCGGAGAAATTACGGAACGTTCTCCCCTAAATCCTGTCCCTTTCCCTTAATATAGAGGAAGACCTGTTCCTGTTATCTATCCGCCTGTAAAAAGTAACTGGCCGGGGTTTGGATTCCCATTCACTGAGCGGCATGCTGCGGAATTCAGGCTCAGGGGTCATCCGCCAGGGAGATGCGGCGGGGCAGAGAATCTGCTTCTTTTCAAACTTTCCCCTGAGCCCCAGCGCCTCCGGTGAAAGCCTGCGGCTCGGCGTGGTCAGCGAGAAAACAGCTTCTTCCAGTATCCAGTCGGCAAGCATGCCCATCTTCCCTGCATCGCCCAGGCGGCCGTCCAGTATCCTCATATCCGTGTAAAAGATTACCGGATAGGCCGGGTCATCCATCAGAATGAACTGGTCGGGCTTTGCGGTTTGTTTAAGAAAATCGATGATGCAATCAAGCGAGGTGGGCTCAAGCGCGTGTTTGGCGTTCATGCCGATTAAAAGCGGAGGACGCCATGTCCGCATGGTGAGCAGGGCGGAGGGATGAATGATATTCTGGAAGAAAGTTGTCAGAAGAAGCAGTCCGCATGCCGCCGCCGAAAGCGCTTTTGAGCGTTTCCAGAGGCAAAAGAGCATATCGGCGCAAAGGAGTGCGCCGCACGGGAGGATGTTGATGATGAAGCGAAACGAGTGGTAGGGGATTATGGCTGCCATCGGTATGGTAAGGGCCACATGAAACCACAAAAGCCTGCGCGCCGACGCGGCGCGGTCATCGGGCTTTGAGCCTTTTCCCTGCACGCGACTCAGCCAGAGGGCTGTCAGGGCGAAGGCGGCGGGAAGGATGAAGTCGTTGGTTTGGATCAGGTAGTCCCAGAACCAGGACAGCCACAGCCGGGAAGATGCCAGCCCCTGCTGTGCGGGATAAGGGCGGCAGTAGGCGTACCAGGGGAACGTCAGGACGAAAGCCAGCGCCCAGGCTATCCAGAAAGTGGAGATGTCCCGGCGAAGCCGCGTTTTGGGACCCGTGAGCCAGTGCAGAACCAGGGCAAGGGTTGAAATGCCGAACGTGAAGTAATTGACGTGAAAAAGGATCGCCAGGGCGATTCCCAGACGGAGGGCGGCTCCGCGGCCCGGCTTGGAATACCATGCAAGATAAGCCAGCATGACACATGGGACCATAAGTATCACAAGGCCGTAATAACGGCAATGCCTGGCATAATTTATGAAAGCCGGATTTAAAAGAAGTATAAGCGGTGCGAGCATGCATCCGCCTGAGCCAAGCCATTTAAACGACAGGGCTCCGATGACAAACAGTGAAAACCAGGCTGCCAGCGCAAACGGCAGTCTTGCGGCACGGGTGTCCTGGCCGAAAAATTTCATTGAAAGGGCAGTCGCATAAAACTGCGCCCATGGAGTGTAAGTCCAGAGGTATCTGGAGTTGGATTCGTGCCGGTCCTTGAAGAGGGTTAGCACCCGTTTTCCGTCGTATGCGGACGGGTAGCCTTTGGCTATGACGGAGCGTGCGACCAGCGCGGTTTCAGCCTCATCACCCCAAAGGGCGGGACTGCCCAACCCGCTAAAAAGGAGGTATGCGCCGAGAATCGCAACTGCTGTCCATAACAGCAGGAATGGCGCCTGTTTTGCCGAAAAAATACGGGACATATTCTTTTCTGTTATACAAATATTTTGACTTTCAGACAAAAAATTTCATGGAGACAGGAGGGTTAAATGACTGATGTGCAGTCAGTTTAAGGCCATAGGACTTATGGCTTATTGAAAGGTAGGCCATTTTTTCTTGTTTTACTTCCCTTTTGGCACATATAATCTCTCCCGCAAACAGGTAATATATTATCAGAAGCACAAGAGAAAGCGAAATAGGAGCAAAGCAAATGGAAAAGATGATATGCATGGCTGTATTTTTAACATTACCGTTGCCATCTTTTGCACAGGTCGGTTCGTGCAATGAAAATTCGACAGCTTTTGCACAGTTGCAGAGCGTTTCACAGGAACTTGAAAGTATCGGCATGTCTGCACCTGTCCGTCAGACTCCCGGGGCAATTGCCGGGGAAGCTTTAGCGATTCCGACAGCTATGCGAATCGCCGATGTGCGAGGGCAGGGTAAAACAAAAGTAGAAATAACCGATAAGGCTGTCAGTTGGATGGATGGAGGGAGATTGTACTCCTATATCCCGGGTCTTGAAAAAGACCTTTTTCAGGAATTTATCACAAAACCCAGCCGTGGTCCCGGCTGGAAAGAGGCTGCCGTTCAACTTCTTGAAAAAGAGTTTGATTTTCATGAACAATCATCCTATTGGGGCGAAAGTTATGAAGGAGGATGTGACGGCTTTTCTGAAGACGAACTGGAAGAGGCCGAAAGCAGTTATAAATTCGAATGGGTAGCGGTTAAACCGCTTCGAGGCTCTCAAACAACGGTCATGTATATAATGGAATATTATACGGTCCTTAATTCCGGCAATAAAACATGTAAAATCCCGGAACAAGAACATCTGTTTTTGAATAAGATAGTGGAAGGTGCCCCCGTTTATCTGGGAATCAGAGAATATAAAGTCCCTGCGTTCATTGGAGCAGCTGCAGGTTAGCCCGAATCCTTCAGTTGAAGGATTCGCCCGGAGGGCAGCTCTTTTGCCCTGTCCCAGCAAATCATTGGGCAAAAGAGCTGGGTTGTCCCGC
>JBDRGJ010000345.1:0-3781 GCA_043817835.1 bacterium | reverse complement strand
CTACTCGGGTTGTCAGGTTCAGTGTTAATGGTTATCTTTTCCACGATCTTCATGCTTTTTCAACCGTTGAACCGTTTCCGCCGAAGGTTGAGCCGCCAAGCTGTTTGGCGGAAAACCGCTGAACCGTGAACCTGAGCAGTTACAAAAAATGTTAATTGCAACCGTCCTTTTTTTTGCGGCACAGATCGGTTTTGCCGGAGAATCGGGAGGTGCGTATTCCTGGCAAGACTCCTTATCCGTACTGCCGGGGGTGGCTTTGCCGCTGGGGGATTTCGGCGAAATCAACAAGCAGGCTGCCGGCGGAGGAATTGAGTGGAGTCATTACTATCCTGAAAAAAACTGGACTTTTGTTCTTTCGGGAATGCATTATCCCGGATTCAAACCGAAAAAACCGACAGCGGCCTCAGGTTCGTCCCCTCCGTCCCCTTTACCGAACCCCCTGAAAACCGCCTATGGCGCCTATAACTATTCCGAATCGGGATATGAAGGAAACGCATCAGCGGGAACAATCATGGCAAATGCGAGATTCACCACTTCGGAGAAACCGGTGCGCTTTTTCTTTGACGGCGGCCTGGGAGTGGCCCGGTTCAGGACTTCGGCATATGCGAGCCAAAATAAAAATCTTTTCTTTTCAACAACCTATTATGATGTCGCCAACGGAGACCATTACGGGAACTGGGAGGATTATGGAATGAATGTTTCAGTCCCCGGCGTCTCGAAAATTCATTTTGCCGTCAATGCCGGCGCTGGTCTGATGTTGGCAGCGGCAGAAAATCTCCGGCTCGGCATTGAAGGGAGGTTTACCAATGTTTACGTTCAGGGAGGCAGTCTTTCCTATTTTACGCCGTCCGCCAGACTCGCCTATCATTTTGGAAAGGTTTCAAAAACAGAGGCTGAGGCAGAGAGGGAAAATAAACAGGCGGAAAAACATCCGGATGACATACAGGCACTTGTCGACAATCTGAAAAATGAGAACTGGCAGGTGCGCCGCAAAGCGGCTTTCGAATTAGAAAAAATACATGACAAGCGCACCGTCGGGTTGTTGATTGGCGCATTGCAAGACGAGGATGACCGCGTATGCGAAACCGCCGCCTTGGTATTGGGGTGGATTGGAGACAGGCGGGCTTTTCAGCCGCTTGTCGAGGCTCTTGAAGACTTTTCTCCCTATGTCCGCTCTTCTGCCGCCAAAGGATTGGGATATTTAAGGGATAAGCGCGCCGTCAAGCCGTTGAAAAAAGCCTTGAATGACGAAAATGACGCTGTCCGGAAAGCCGTTTCACAGGCATTAAAAAAATTTAGGAGGTAATTCCGTTAAACCCGGATTCTGGACTCGGCAGAATCCGGGTTAATACAAAATGCTACGGGTGGAATTGGGTCTAAAACCTGGCTGAGAGGCTGACCCTCTGCGCGTCTCCGATCTCGCCGAAAGGCGAAAAAGAATAATCAAGCGCAAACGGCCGGAAATTTATGCCCAATCCGGCGCCCAGCCCTTTGAACTGCTCTGTGAATTTTTTGGAATCGGTGCTGTGGCGCAGTCCTCCGGCGACAGCCGCCGTATACCCCGTCCTCAGGCAGATAGCCGGAAACGGGGAGTACTCGGCACCGGCGCTGACGCTCGTCCGTTTGTCGCGGGGTTCGTGCTTCACGTCCGCGGACAGGGACAGCCCGGCCTGCAGGCTGTAGGAAAATCCTGTGACGACGGACAAGGGAAGCGGCGAACTCTGCGTCATGAATTTAAGGCCAGGCCCGATGTTCTGGACGGCGAGGCCGATGCCGACTCTGTCGCCGGCCTGATATGCCGCGCCGAGATCGAACGCGAATGTCTCGGCATGGCTGTCTGCTATCCGGCTCTGGATGAATTTCGCGGATGCGCCGGCGCCTATGGGGAGACCGGCCAGGTGCATCTTTCTGGCAAAGGCCAGGCTGAAGACCATGTCGCTCGCCGTAAAATCTGAAAGTTTTTCGCCGGCTTCGCCCCTTCCCTCCATATTGCCGGATGAAAGACGGGCGAAACTGCCGGCCAGCGTTCCGGCTGACAGGGGGTGGGCGTAGCCCGCAAAGTCATATTTCATATCCTGGTACAGTTCGGTGTGCGTCCCGCCCGCCTCCCGGCTGGAAAGCGCGGCCAGCCCGCCCGGATTCCAGTAAATGGCTGTCATGTCGTCCGCTTTCGCGGTGAAGGCGTTTCCCATCCCCACCGCCCTGGCCCCGACCGGGATCTTCAGGAACGCGGCGCCGGTCTTGAGCTCAGCCCGGGCAGGCGAAGACATGCAAAACAGCAACAAAAGGCAAAAGAAGCAAAAACCGGCGACGGCATACCGCCACTGCCTGCCGCTGCTTCCGTTGCTTCTGTCTCGTCCGCTGTTCATCTTATCACCGCCAGCTTGGACATTTTCTTGACGGTCCCGTATCCCTGTTTTTCGGCTTCGACCACGTATATATAAACGCCGCTCGGGATATATCCTTCCCACTCGTAATTCACATCGGGACCCGCCACCCGGGCTTTATGCACCAGGGTTCCGGCCACATCGTATATGCGGATATCGATGATGTCCGCTATGCCGGTCTTCACATGGATCTTCGGCTTGCTGCCTCCCCTGGCGGGATTGGGATAGGCGTATATCTCGTCGAATGCAAGGGACTCGGGTTTTATGACGTACGCCAGACCGAATCTGGAAAAGTGCGACGTAACCCCGCGAATCGTCATCTTATCCTCGTCCACCCGGCTCGGGATAATCTCCCATTTGCCGGCCGCCGGATTGAAGTATGCCAGGCTCAATGATTCAGGATTTATCCCGCTGGCATAGGAAATTGAGATGTCCGCCGGGGACTTGAGCTGTTTCTGTCCCGAGGCCAGATTTATCTCGAGTTCCGCAAGCATCGTCATCTTTGCCTCGCTGCAGACAGCCGGTTTGCCCCCTGACTTCTCAAACTTAAGCGACAGGTCATCCTCCTCGCTGTCTATGGCCCCGGCCCGAAGCTTCACGTTTGCGGTATCTTCCGAAGCCGCGTTTGAAACCGTCACGTCATTATCCTTGTATCTCTCCACCCTGGCCTGCTTTTCCTGTTTTTCTCCGTTCTGATTTTCGGTAACCTCCGGCTGGGAATGCTCCACCTGGATGGTGATATGCGGAGTGCCGCTTGACGGCACGTCCTGACAGTAGCTCTGGGCCCTTACGAAATATTCCCCGTTCGCCAGCTGGGACACGTCCCAATGCACAAAATAAGGCGATGAAGTATCCGGATTAGGCTGATTCGGATTCGAGGCCGGGATGTCCTGGAATTCCGGCTGCCAGACAGGCCGGTACTGGAAAAGGATTTTTCCCGCAGCGCTGTATCCTCCGTTTTTTTCGACCTCTGCAATCACGGTTAGACTGTTGCCCGATACCTTCTGGCCGTTTTTGGGAACCTTGACGCCGGCTACCGGGCAGGATTTGACGTCAAATGCGGTGGCAGCCGCCTCGTTGGTGTTCTTTTCCTCCAGGTATTCGTTCGCAGCTCTGACGATAAAGCGGTATGTGACTCCGTTTTCAAGGCCCGAAGCGGTCCAGGAAACCGCAGATGAAACCAGAACAGCCGCAGGAGAATAGAAATCAAAGGCCTCTCCCGACTTTGCCATGTAGACGTTATGCCGGACAACGTCCTGCGACGGAGACAGTGCCCATGTAATTTTAATTCTTAGCCCTTCCAGGGCTGCGGCCTGAAGTTCGGCAGGCGGCCTGGGCGGGCTGGGCGGGGTGTACTTCGGAATTTCCACGGAGCGGATTTTGTGGTTATGAGT
>JBDRGJ010000344.1:0-9029 GCA_043817835.1 bacterium | reverse complement strand
CCGGCAGGGACGGCCCGTGTTCGAAAACAGGCTGTGCTTTTCCTTTGTTTATATTGCTTGACAACGTCATAAAATATCTCCTTTCTTTATTATTGGCCCGGCAAATAATCACATGGGCTGCACCTGATTTGTTTTAGAATGCCCGTTTAAACTCTTCGAATCGCTTTCCGCTCAGGTGATGCTCGCGGGAAGATGACTGAAAATATCTAAAAATTAGCCTTTTACCCCCCCATTCAGGGTATACAGGATACCAATTATTTGCAAGGAAAATCAAATTTTTCGATTGTCCGGTTAACACCTGATATGCTTCAAAAGCACCTTAAAACCTATGGCTATCAGTATAATGCCGCCGGCTGTTTCCATCCTGTTTTCAAACAGATGCCCCGACTTTTTACCGACAAACACACCGACGAAAGAAAGAATGAATGTGACAATGCCTATGATAATCACAGGAAAGGCGATGGAAATATTCACAAAAGAGAAGGTAAGTCCTACTGCCAAAGCGTCTATGCTTGTAGCCAGGGCAAGCAGAAGCAAAACCGCATTATCCAGGGGATTGCTCTTTTTTTCATCTTTTTTAAAGGCAAACGATTCCCATATCATCTTCCCCCCGACGAACAGCAGGAGTCCGAAAGCTGCCCAGTGGTCAAAACCGGAAATAAAGTCTTTTACACTCAGACCGGCCAGCCAGCCGGCCACCGGCATCAGGGCCTGGAAAGCGCCGAAAAACAGCGCTATCTTCAGGGCATGGAAAGTCCTGAGCTCTTTTATGGCGACTCCGCTGGCTATGGAAACGGCAAAGGCATCCATGGAAAGGCCCAGAGCAATAGCTGTTATGTTTACAATATCCATAACTTAATAATATAATTTTATGCGAATGAACCAAAAAAACGGCCCGGAATCCGGGCCGTTTTTTTGGTTTTTTTCCGTTGCTTGCATTGCTTAAGGCGCTTGTGTTGCTTGCTTAATCTTCGCTGTCCGGATAATCCGAATAGTCCTTATCTGATTTTAGCGCGGTGGGTCAATGACAGAGCCGCGTCCTCCGGCTCAAGGTCCTGCAGGGTCGGGATCTCGGCCTGGTTAAAGAAAGTCATATTTAGACTGGCAGTACCCTGTCCTATATGAAAAAGGGGGGGAATATTTGCAATAAAAAGCTGGGCTTGCTATAATTTAATTCTCAGCCCGTTTCTTTTTTTGCGAACTGAGAATTCCGAGCCTTACAAGCTGCTGAAAAACCCCAGTCAGCCCCAAAACTGCTGGCCAGCGATGAACGCAATGTTCCGGGAAGCCCGGACGCGCGAAGTTTTTCCCACCTAAAAAAACTTCGCACAAAGTATCGGAAAATCCCCGCAAACAGGAAGGTCAATCAATACTATGAACAGGATTGTTCATTTCATTTTTTTTATTTTCATCGCATCCGTCCTCTCCCGTGGAGTATGTTCTGCGGATTCAGCCTCTTCGATGACCGGACTGGATCCCGTCATAAGAGCCGCAGTAAGCATTCTTGACCCGGACATGGCTGAAGCCGTAAAAAACGCATATTCACAGGAAGACATCATCTTCCCCCACACTTTTCCTTCCGAGGGAAAAATCACCGAACCTGGCTCTCTCCCCGATTACTTCCCTGCGGATTCCAATCTGCGCCTGGAATATGACCACACCGGCAGCGAATTCCCTGGAACCCGCAGGATCATAATGGAATTTAACGGCATGTCCGCCCTGGAAGGTCCGGTCGTGACCCATGCCGTCATGACGGTCATAAACGGCTCCGTAGTGGAGGGAACTTCCGTCATAAATATAACCAGAACCGACAAGGGCGTTTATGTCAGCGACAGCATTACTTCAGGCAGCCGGCGGGAAATAGCATTCCCCATAGTGCCGGGCAAGGTATGGACAGAAAATTCCGACATAAGCAGGATATCCTCGCTAAAGGCTTCCATGGCAGTGCCGGCCGGACAGTTCAGCAACTGCCTTAAGATTGCCGTAAGGCTGGGCGGAGGCGACGCCGGCAGTTCCGTCCGCTATTACGCTCCCGGAGTGGGTCTGGTCTATGAAGAAATTTCAGGCGAATCAGGCCATGACACGGTAAAATTGATTTCCTACAATAAGATGGAAAATTAAACCGGAAAGATCTGCAAATTTAAACCCCGGGCATGCCCGGGGTTTAAATTTTACCGGAACAGACAAAGAACGCACCAGAGGGCTATGTCCAAGTGGAAAACAGTCGAGGGCAGTACGGGAAGGCTCCTGCAGCTCTGCTTCGGCTACTGGTTCTTTTACATAATAACCGGAGTCACCGTAAAATATTTCCAGGGCCCGGCCGCCGAAGGTTTCCCAGGCATGAGCGCCATGCAGTTCCTTGTGTACAGCACCATAGGCGGCAGCACAGTGTGCCTGGCGACTGTACTGGCTTTGCGATGGTACAGGATGGAATCCAACCGCCTGGTGCGATGGGGACGTTTTGCCTTCCCGCATGAATTTTTTTACATAATACCTTCCGGCGTCTGCACAGCGGTCGTCATCCCCACCACCACACTGATGTATTCCCTTCCGATATCCGTTATGGTGGCCATGGTCATAATGCGGGCCAGCATCATAATCATCAGCCGGCTTGTTGATGCAATCCTCATAAAGCAGAAAATACTGCACAAGAAGGTCTACTGGCAGGAAGACGCAGCCGTTGTGTTTGCCCTGGTGGCCGCCATTTCCAGCATCAACATATTCGGTGCGACGGAAGGAGGTTTTGATTTCATACATTCGGCGGCAGCAGTGACCATACTGGGCAGCTATCTTCTTGCCTATGCCATCCGTCTTTACATAATGAATTATTACAAGAACACCCGCGGACACGGCGTTAAGCAGGACAACAAAGGCTTTTTCGCAGTAGAACAGATCGCGGCAGGCATAACCATGGTTTCAGTCACATGCCTTCTGTTTAAAGCCGAAGCCTGGTTCGGATGGACCGACCCGCAGATACGGGTCTTCACCGGAGCCATCGTCAATCCTCTTCCGCTCTGGGGCTGGGCCATACTGGCCGGCAGCGCATTCGGCGTTGCAGCCTTCTTCTCCGTATTCCTCTTCATGTTCAAGGGCAGGACCGCAACATTCGCCGGGTTGGTCAACCGCCTGACCTCTCTGGTGGCCGGCACAACCGCCACTCTGGCTTTCGCCTTTTTCTTTAATGGCAGGTACCCCCAGAATCAGGACTGGATATCTCTGTGCTTCATAATTGTCGCCGTGGCCTTTCTGACTGTTGCGGAAAAGAGACGCGCGGCAGAACTCATCAGAACCCATGAGATTGAAATGAAGCTCCGCTCAGCAAGCTGAGCGGTATCAAGCGGAATTCCTCGTCCGACGCCATAGTCCGGCTATGG
This sequence comes from bacterium, assembly GCA_043817835.1. Lineage (GTDB taxonomy): Bacteria > Elusimicrobiota > Elusimicrobia > Elusimicrobiales > CAZFMJ01 > JBDRGJ01. The sequence continues at coordinate 5,655 of JBDRGJ010000344.1, read as the reverse complement.
ACGACGGCGTCCGTAGCCAACCCTCCTTGCCTACTCCGCCGAAGCAGCCTTGGCTGCGAAGGCCGGACGCTCGCATAGCTTCGGAGGGGTTCTCCCCGCCTTGCCTACTCCGCCGAAGCGGCTGCGAAGGCCGGGCATCCCCGAAACACCTGTCTCTTCGAAGCTTGTCATAGAAAGAAGGCAAAGAAGGAAGCTGCGGGGTATTCGGCAAAGGAGAATAAAAAAACAGATTGCGTTATAGACCGGTCAACTCATCCCCGGCAGGCCCCCCGCTGCTCCTCCGATAACACCCATTTTTTCAACAGCGGCCTTCTGTGCCTGTTTTACCGCCCTGTTAATCGTCTCAAGGAGTGAGGCCTCCAGCTTAGCCTTGTCTATGGCGGAAAGCTCTCCCTTGACAGTGACGGATTTTACTTCCTGGGAGCCGGAAATTCCTATCTTCACCAGATTATCCTCGCTTTCCAGCAATATCGAGTCGAGCTCTTTTTTCAACGTGTCCATTTTCTTCTTGAGTTCCCACATTTCCTTCATCTTATCAAGCATATTTCTCCTCCATTAAGCTTATTCTACCAGGTTAGTTACCTCCGGCTTCTGACTCCTAATATATTCCCTCCCGCCTTAATCTCTCGTCATCTATCCCCGAAATGATGGGCTATTTCGTGCATAACAACATGCTTCACTTCCCTCATTATCTCATTTTCACTTGAGCAAACGGCCTCGATGTTGTTTTTGAAGATGGTTATCTTATCAGGCATGGCCCCGCTGTATGCCTGTCCGCGGTCTGCCAGCGGTATGCCTTCGTAAAGTCCCAGCACCCCTTTGCCGAACTTTTTTTCCTGGGCCTGTGCCGGCGAATCATTTACAATTACAACGATGTTCTCCAGTTTTTTTCTAAACATATCAGGCAACCCCCTGACAGCCTGAGCCACAAGCTTTTCAAATTCTTTTTGTTCCATTTCCGTTAAAGGATAAAACACATTGCAGTTATTCTGCATTCCGGCTTCTGAATTCTGACTTCTGTCTTCCTCTCACTTCCTCACCCACTGTCTTGCGCAAATCGTTTTGAACGCGCAATGGGCGCATTCCTTTTCATCGGTCGCAGGGTCAAAGGATTTGCCCGGGTCCTGGATTTCCTCCAACAGCATCGTCACCGCTTTAATGTATTTAGCAAACACCTCTTTACGTTCAGGGTCTTTCCCCCGGATAGGATAAAATAACGGTTTTTCCTCTATCTCCCTGCCGCCCAAAAGCATCAACGAGGCATTCACGCCGTAAATATCCGCGCCCTTATTGTTCTGCAGATAAGAATAGATGTATACGGGCAGTTGGACGGACTTAAGCCGTGAAAGCCAGTTATCGCGGTTTTCCAGCTCGAATCTCTGCCAACTTGGAACATCCGCCCTGCAACCGGTCTTATAGTCTATGATGCTGATACAACCCATACGCTCATCAATGCGGTCAGCCCTGCCTCTCAGTTTTATTTCGCCGCATTTCGTCTTGATGGAAGATTTCAGTTCCACCTCGCAGGCTTTTATCTTCACGCCCCTCAGCCCATCGCGGTGGTATTCAAGGACTTCAGCAAGGCGCTTTTCAATCTGCCTTTTTATAAGGTATTCAAAACCCGAGCCATGATGGCGGAAATGCGAGTCGAATGCATCCAGGGCGGTCTTTCCCATCTCCTTAAAATCAGCGGCGGCTATTTCCAAAGGCCTATCCAGGCGCTTCAGAAAAAACGCCTGCAGGATTTCGTGGACTATGGTGCCTATGTCCCGCTGTTCTATCTCATCAGAGACTTCATCTTTTTCTGAAATCCTTAACACATACCTGTAATAGAATTTGAGCCCGCAGGCCAGATAAGTGTCTATGCCGGAAGGTGAATACTCAAAGCTTTTCAAAAGTTCGATGATTTTACTGTCTTTCGCAACGGGTTTTGGCTCTTTCTGCGAAAAATTTATTCTGAAATAAATATCATTTTCTTTGGGCTTGTCGCCGGCGCGCTCCGTCTGCCAGATCAGTTTTTCCACAAAAGGACTGCGCTCTTTTTCAGCGTTGTCCCTGTAAAAAACATGTACTTCCTTTGCCCCCGCAGTAAGAAGCTCAAAATAATAGGCGGCTGTGCGCTCACGCATTTTTGAAGTGGAAAGGCCCAGCTTCTCCCGGATATGGTGGGGGAGGATTGTGTCTTCCTTCCGGGATCGGGGCAGGATGTCGGCATTGGCGTCCAGAAAATAGACTCTTTCAAACTTCAGATTGCGGGTTTCAAGGAAGCCCAGCACCTGCAGACCCTTCAGCGGAGTGCCGGGGAAAGGATACGTGATGCCGCTTATGAAATTTTTGAAAAGTTTGAAGTATGAGCCGAAACCTTCGAACTTCCCGTTCTGCATACGGGAGGCAGCCAGTTCATTGATATTATCCATCATGACGCGCGCAAACGGCGACCAGTAAGCGTGCAGGCTCGCCGTTGAATTTTCAGAGATACGGGAAATAAACTTCAGCAGTTTTCCCGCGAAATCCCCCACATCCCGCACCTTTTCAAACGGTTTTATCAGCCTGGAGTGTATATCCACAAGATGGGCCCTGACATCCTCCTCTGCGATACCGGAGCGCAATGCCGCTTCCTGCAGTATTTCCCTGTCGTTTTCTATTTCAGAAAGCTCGATATGCTTATTCACCCGCTTTGAGAGGATTTCTTCGGCGCTCTGGAAGATTATGCGCGTCGGCTCCGCCGAATGCGGCAAGTGACCAGTGACCAGCGACGAGTGTTCAGTTTTTGACTTGCCGGGATAACTCTGACTTCTGACATCTGGCTTCTGACTTCTGTCTGAATAGATGTTCTTCACGTAAGGATGGAAGACAAACTTCAGATAATCCGGCAGAAAATATTTGCCGTCTGTTCTTTTGTCCATCAAATCGGCCAGAGCGTCTATGAGGGCGTAGACAGGAGTGGCTGTAATGGGATATCCCATGGAGACGTTGTAGTTTCCCACGGCAGGCAGAACATTCTGCACAAGCGGGAAAAGGGATTCCGCCGTTGGAAGAACAATGACTTCGCTGATAAGGGTAGAAGGTAGAGGGTAGAGGGTAGAGTCTAGGACTTTTGTGTTCGTGTGTTCGTGTGCCTGTTCGTCCGTCAGGCGGGCTCTTGTGTCTTTTAAAATCTGGCCCAGCTTGAATATCTGGCCGTGGGTATCGGAAGACTTGTAAAAGTGCAAGGCGGGGAGTTGAGAGGGTAGAGGGGATACACCCTCTGAAAGCCGGAGGCCCTGTTTCGGGTGCGGCCAGAGGCCGGGGGTAGAGGGCAGAGCGGATGACAAAAAGGAAAATTGCTCGGAGATGCCGGGTCCGTCCTGCAGCAGAAAACAGACATTGGAGTATTCGGAAAGCTTTTTCAAAAGCAGTTTTTCGGCTCCGGTCAGGCCGAAGAAACCGGCAAAGATGATGTTCTCGTATTTATCCAGTGACAACCTGTCTATGTTTTCGGCTGCCAGCACGTATCTGGCAGAACGCGTCAGCAGATTTTCTGTCTCAAGGCATGAGTAGAAAGCGCCGTATAGTTTTGACAACCCGCTGAATTTTTTAAGGAAAGCGGCATTGGAACGGACTTCTTCGGGCAGCAGAAGGTCGTAGGCTGAAAGTTCTTTTTCGGTCTTAAGCTCTATTTTAAGCTCTTCAAAATCAGATATCAGCTTGAATGCCCACGGCAGGAAGGAATCCATGTCCAGTTGCTCGGGATTGCGGCTTATAACGGCAGCCGTTGCTTCCTTAAGTTTGTCGTAAAGCACTGCGGCCAGGTCCAGTTGGGATGCTGGTTGGGCAGTCTGTCCCAGTTCCGCAAAGGCAAATTCCACGAAAGAATCCATGGAAAATACCCCCGGCGACGGAACAGCCCTGCCTTTTTTATCCGCAAGATATTTGCGCAGGAAGTGAGCAGGCCTCTTGCCCGGAAAAACCACGATGTTATCCGCCAATGACTTGCAAGGCAGCAACATATCCCCGGTTTTTTCAACCAGACTATCCTGTGGACCGATAATATTAACTTTCAAGTCCTGCCCTCCTTTATCGCACCCAGGAAGAGTTGTCCGTATTTCTCAAGCTTTTTTTCGCCTATGCCTTTTATGCCGCTCAGGTCGTCCAGAGTTTGCGGCTTTCTGGCGGCCATTTCAATAAGCACGCTGTCGTGAAAGATCACATAGGGCGGCATGCCCGCCTTATCCGCTATACCGCGGCGCAGAGCGCGCAGCCGCTCAAACAGCTCGGCGTCTGCCTGTAAAAAGACGTCGGGCGCCTTTTTAAGCGCTCTGGATTTCTTTTTGCCTTTAACTCCCGGCGGGACAGGCAGGCCAAGACGCACCGTAGCCTTGTCCTGGCAGAGGGCCCGGCCTGCGGCGGTTATGCGCAGCAGCGGGTACTCGCTGTCTTCTGTCACTTCAAGAAAATCCTGCACAATAAGCTGGTCTATCCAGGAGCGCACGGCGGCTTCGCCTGAATCTTTAAGCAGGCCGCAAACCTTAAGTTTGTCGTGGCCGTTTGCGGTCATGCGGTCGTTAATGCGGCCCAACAGCAGGTTTACAACATAGCCCGTGCCATAGCGGCCTTTGGCCCGCCAGGCAGCGCTTAAAACTTTTTTTGCCGTAAGCAGGGCCTCGTTGTCAGGCAGGCCTTTTGTTTCCCCAAGGCAGACGTCGCAGGCGCCACACTCTTTTGCCGCGCCGCCGGCAGCCGGATAAGGCGCGCCGAAATGTTCCGCCAGCAGGCTGTGGCGGCAGACAGGCGACACGGCGTAGCGGCCGATGTCCCGCAACTGTTTTTCAAGCGCCCGTTCGCGCTCCGGCGTAAGGCTGGCATCCTTTCTGGCCAGCCAGCGGTGGGCGGCCAGGTCTGAGGCGGAGAAAAAAAGCGCGCACTCGGCGGGAAGACCGTCGCGTCCGGCGCGGCCTGACTCCTGCTGGTAATGCTCCACCGAACGCGGCGTGTTGGCATGGGCCACGTAGCGCACATTGGAACGGTCTATTCCCATGCCGAAAGCTATTGTGCCAACAATCACGTCCAGCCGCTCATTTACAAAATCATACTGGGCCTGCCGCCGTTCTTCGGCGCTCAAGCCGGCGTGGTAAGGCGCGCTGGAAACGCCCTCTTCCTTAAGTCTGGCGGCAAGGCGTTCCACGTCTTTGCGGGTTTGGGCGTAAACTATGCCTCCCTCGCCGGGGTTGCGGCGCACCACTTCAAGCACCTGCCTGAACTGGTCCCGGCGCGGGAAAGCGCGGTATATAAGGTTGGGGCGGTCCGGATGGCCTATGAGTATTTCGGGCGAGCGCAGGCCAAGCTCGGCGCGGATGTCGTCCTGAACCACGGGGGTGGCGGTGGCGGTAAGGGCCATGCGTGCGGCTTTGGGGAAATGGTCCAGAGCCTCGGTAAGGCGGCGGTATTCGGGTCGGAATTCGTGGCCCCAGTGGGAGACGCAGTGCGCCTCGTCCACCGCGGCAAGGATAAGGCGCGGGGCTATGGTCTCATAAAGATCGCCTACCAGCAGACGCTCGGGGCTGACATAAAGAAGTTCTGTTTTGCCGCAAGAGAGGTTCCGATATGCCTCGTTCTTTTGGGCGGCTTTCAGATTTGAATGCAGAGCGTCGGCTGCAAGGCCGGCTTCGCGCGCGG
>JBDRGJ010000343.1:0-17765 GCA_043817835.1 bacterium | reverse complement strand
GGAATCAGATGCTCCTCCCTCCATCAAAGGCAGAAGAGACTTGCCTTCCCCTCCCGCCTGGGGCGAAAGACCCACCGCGTCCAGAATGGTGGGCGCTATGTCTATGCTCTGCACAATCTGGGCCGGCCTTCTGCCTATCCTTTGTCCGGGAAAAATGAAAATCAGCGGAACATGCAGATGTTCATTGTAGAGCCGGTTATGCTGGAGTTGTCCATGCTCCATGAATTCCTCACCGTGATCGGACGTAATGACAAGAAGGGTTTTATCCGCCAGCCCCAGGTCCTTCAGCCTGGCGTAAAGGGAGCCTATCATCATATCTGCATCAAAAACGCATGCATCGTAAAGAATCCGGAGATACGCGATGTCCTCCGGAGAATTAAGGTCAAAACGTTTTAAAAAAATGTCGGTTGTCGCGACTGGCATGTTGAATTTTACCAGCTTCTCCAATTCGGCCTGTTTCTTATGACGGGGGTCGGGCGCGGCATGCGCGGATATCCCCGGGTTGATTTTAACAGCCGGTTCAACAAAAAACCGCGAAGGTGTTTCTGCGGCCATTTGCAGTGCCAGCAAGTCAAATTCTCTGCGGGTCATTGTTTTTAATGGCAAAATTACATTGGAAAATCGCAGGATTGAAGATTTTTCCGGCGTATACGGCATATGAGTTTTAACGGTGGGCAGGAACATGAAAAATTTATGGCTTTTGTTTTTTTTCAGCCAGGAAAAGGCCTGTTCCCATATCTGTTCCGGACGCGCCCGCTCGGATGCACTAAAATCGTCAAATCCTCTTTCAAATCCTGCCGTCAGACTAAGGTGTGGGCTGTGCAGGCCGCCCGACCATACCGTGCGGTAGCCGTATTTTTTAAGGGACATCGGCAGGGTCACGGTTTTTTGCGCCAGGCGGTCCTTAAAAACAGCCTCCACTTTGTGGGTCCAGTGATACTGGGAGGTGAAGATGGACATATGGCTGGGCAGGGTATTGGGCGCCTGTGAGTAGGCATTGAGGAAAACCACCCCTTTGCGGGCCAGCCTGTCCAGATTAGGCGAGGTATCCCGGTTATAGCCGTAAATTCCAAGAGAATCGGCCCGCAAAGCATCCACCGATACCAGTATCACGTTGCAGTCTGGACAGGAAATACGCGCCTGTGTCTGCGCGCAGTATCCGGCGCCAGGAAGCAAAATCCATGCCAGAAAAAATACCACAAAATTGCCCGCGCGTCTGAGGATTGCGCGGAAATACGGGAAGATGTTATCCCGAAAATTACAGCTGTGGCCGTTTTTTATTGACATGTCACCTCAATTATCCGGACCCGGAATATTCAGTCGAATTTTTTTCGGGCCAATCCTCGTGGGCAGGCGCAAAAAAGGGATTGTGAGAGAACGGATCCGACACATTGCGCCGCCGGTATTTTCCGGTTCTGCGCGGGAATTACGACTGAACCTATAGATATTTTTATTATACAATACGCATAAATGAACGTAAAAAAAGAAAACAAAAAACAGTGCCTGCAGATGGTGCTATTCCCGCAGGACGGCATAATGACTGGGGCTCCGGCATGACCGACAGTATGACACATGGGAAGACGGGACACGAAGGTCTTGATCTCGCTTTGATTCAGCCGCCGGGCTGGGGGATCCAAACTCCGCCTATGGGATTAGCCCTGCTGAAATCTTATCTGGCGAAGAAGGGGCTGAAGGCCAGGGTATTCGACCTTAACATCCTGCTCTACAACGTGAGGCACGGCCCCTACTCATCCGCATGGGATTCAAAAATCTGCCCTCACATCCTCACCGCCAAGTGGCCTTCGGAATCGTTCGTGCGGCAGATGTACGCCTTCTATTCTCATGAGGTCCTGAACTTCATGTATTCCGTGCTCGCCGCAAAACCCAGGACAATCGGTTTCTCTGTCCACAGGACTTCGTTCATCGCGGCCAGGATGCTGGCTTCCAAGTTTAAGCAGATAGCCCCGCCAAAAACAAGAATCATCTTCGGCGGCCCGGAGGTCGCCCGGTATACGCATCAATGGAAGGACCTTCTCGCATCAGGCCACGCCGATGCCGTGCTTTTCGGAGAGGGAGAAGAGTCGCTGACGCAGTATCTGAAGGCCAACCAGGCCGGAGCGATTTCGGGTGTCGCATCGAGGGAACCCGACGGGAATATTGTCGATGGCGGCCCCAGACCGTCCATTCCCTCGCTTAATGACCTCCCATATGCCGATTTTTCGGATTTCGAGCTTGCCGCTTATGCCAATAAAAATATGCTGACCACATATTTTTCCAGGGGATGCGTCAACCGGTGCATTTTCTGCACCGAAAACCAGTTCTTCCCTAAATTCCGCTGCAGAAGCGGCAGGCGCGTTTTTGACGATGTTGTGCATCAGATATCGCTCCATCCCGAAACAAATTATTTCGACATAAGCGATTCGGTTTCAAACGGCAATATCCGGGAGCTTGAAACTTTCTGCGATCTTGTGATTGAAAGCGGCGTCAAAATTAATTTTTCCCTTTTCAATGCCGTTATCCGCAAAGAGATGGATTTAAAGCTATACGGCAAACTAAAACGGGCTGGATGCGTCATGATAAATTACGGATTAGAGACCCCGTCGAAGAGTCTGCTCAAGTCCGTCGGCAAGACGGTATGTCTGGACGCTGATTTCGACAAGGTCATATCGGAAGGAACACACTCAAAACTGATTATCGGAGTCAACATGATGTTCGGCCTGCCCGGAGAGACGCCCGATGACCATGAGCAGCAACTTGCTTTTCTGCATAGACACAGGCATGAACGGAAGCAGCTGATTTTGGTAGGGTGCAGTCCCTGTCGCTTTCCGGCTGGATGCACGGTGCATCAGAATCCCTCAGGATACGGCGTGGAACTCGGGGAAAAGGAAAGCTGGTGGTCCAAAACAGACGGGAGCAGCACCTTCATAGACCGATTGGCAAAAGTTGAGAACTTCTGCGCCGAGGCCGGGCGGCTGGGCTATCGGGACCCTTTAGACAACATGGAGGCCGACCGGGACTATTTGCTCGCAGACTATTACCAGCACAAAGGGGAAAAGAAGCAGGCGTTCCATTGCCTGCGCAAGGCGCTTAATAGCTTGTCCCCACCTCCCTCTCCTCCGGGAGAGGAAGGTGGGGATGGATACTGGAACATAACCGCAGAACTTGCTGACCGGATCATGAGCCTCTATGCGGACCTTTCACTTGAAAAAGACGGCTATTACAATGAACTGTTACGCTTCAAAACGGAGAAGACCGGAGACGAACAGTCTGATTTCGAAAACATGCTGTCCAAAGCGGACATGGTTCAATATATACTCTCTTCTTCCTTTTCCGAGATGCTCAGCCGCCTCGACCGTTTTATCGGTGAACAGAGGCCGCCGGTTCTTCGCTTGTCATTGACGTGCCTCAGGGAATGCCTGATGCATGTCCGCAGTACGGGGAACGGCATCAGGGATACGCGGCGGCATCGGATGCTTGTGCAATTGCTGAAGGAAGCGGATAACAAGTTCGATGCCCTTCGCTCCATTACGCTAGAGACGCAAGAGAAAAGTGTCTCGACAAAATGCTTGCATGGGTGAAGTTTTCAGGCCGATCTGAACTACCAGTAGCCAGTCTCCCGTATCCTTTTCCTGAAGTCATCCGGGATTCCAGTCGGCCATGGATTTTCCACGCCCTTTCCCGAGGATTTTATCATTTCGTCAAGACGCCCGGAGAATTTTCCGGCAGCAGCCTTGTTTGATTTTCCGACTCCCACGGATCGACCGCTCTGTCGCAAAACTCCTCAGTGACGCACGGGAAGCGCCAGACTGCACCATTTACAGTGTTGTTCCCGGTCTTTTTTTGATATAGGAATATCGCCCGTCTTTGACCGAATAGCTTTCGTGCCATCTTGCGAAAGTCAGAGTTTGTGTCGCTTTCCCCGTCTCGCTCAGAATTATAATTTTAATATTATTTTAAAAGCCTTCCAGTATCTTGCCATATCATCCCAGCTGCGTATGGCAAGAATCTGCCTATATATATAATCCGCTCTTAAATAGAATTCTTTATACCCTCTTGCCACAGCCGCTCTCAGTTGTTCTTCCGTTAATCCCTCGGGTACATATGCCAACCTTGTTTTATGCACATCTATGGAGGGGGTATATTGAGAATAATCCTCATGCAGCATAGCGCCCTCTTTCTTGGCAATTTTATAGAGTTCGTTGCCGGGATAAAGCGTGCACGCATAAAAATTAACCACATCCAAAGGAAGTTTCTTCGCAAACTCTATCGTTTTATTCAAAGATTCCATCGTTTCTCCCGGAACGCCAATAATAAATGTGGCTCTTGCGTTTAAACCTGCATCTTTTGCCAACACAACCGCACTTTCGCTCTGTTGTAATGTAAGACCTTTTTTCATAATATCCAACATGCGCTGATCCCCTGATTCAATGCCATAAACAACCTGCCAGCAGCCGGTCTTTTTCATCGATTGCAGAAACGGCTTGTCTACGCAATCCGCCCGCGTAACACAAGACCATGGAATCTGAATTTTTCTTTTTTCCAATTCATTGAAAATTCCATACGCCCTTTCTTTATCCAGGGTAAAGGTGTCATCAAAAAACTTAATTTCCCTGGCGCCGTGCAGACTGATTAATTTTTCTATTTCATCCACGACATTCTCCGGGGATCTTGCCCTGAATTTATTTCCAAAAACTTTTCGATCGCAGAAACCGCATTGATACGGGCATCCCCTGCTTGAGATTAAATGAGCAAAAGGCCGGTTTATGCACGACCCTAAAACCGGCCTGTATTTATCCGCCGGAGGAAATAAATGTCTTGCTGGAAAGGGCAGCGAATCCAAATCCTGGATATATTCCCGCGAAGCGGTGGTTTTTAATTCCCCATTATGTCTGTAAATAATGCCTTTTATTTTCCAAGGATTCAGCTTGCCCGATTTGAATTGTTCCGCAATTTCAAGCATCGTAAATTCCCCTTCCCCTATTACGCCTATGTCAAAGAGGCTTTTTTGCAGAGTCTCGGCCGGAAGCGAGGTCACGTGAGGGCCTCCTATGACAAGCAGAATATCCGGCATTTCTTTTTTCACCATCTCCGCGCATTTAGCCGCCCCTTCCATGTCCAATACTGTCGCAGTTATGCCGATAATATCGGGATTTTCTTTTTTTAACATCCGGTTAAGAGTTTCCAGGGAAAGATGTAACGGCCTGCTGTCCACAACTTTGACGTCAAACCCCTTATTTTCTAAAACCGCAGCTATATAACCAAGACCTAAAGGAGGCAAAACATTGGCGATGTCTTTAAAACTGCCTGATTGTATTTCGTTAGACAATGGAGGGTTGACAAGTATTATTTTAGTGTTCATCCGTGTCATGTTTGAGGGAATTCCTGAAAACTCCGGATTCAATCCGTATATATCATTTTTCCGGCATCATCCTGCATACAAACCATGGAAACAGGGGCGCGGAAATGGCGCTCCAGCCGGGCAAAATTACCAGTAGCCCGTCTTCCGTATCCTTTCCCTGACGTCCTCCGGTATCCCGGCCGGCCATGGATTTTCCACGCCCTTTCCAGAAGATTCGATCATTTTGTCAAGGCGCCTGGAGAATTTCCAAGCCGCGGCTTTGTTTGAAGAAAAGATATTTTTTGACTCACCCGGATCTACGGCTCTGTCGTAAAACTCCTCCGTGATGCACGGGACCAACCGGCTTGCATACCACTTCCGCCGCTCCTTACACGTTCTCCTGATATAGGTGAATCTTTCGTTCCGGACCGAATAATCTCCATTCCATCTCGCGAATGTCATGGAGCCGGCATCGGATTCTCCCCCCTCTATCAGAGACAGAAGAGAGCTACCTTCCGCTCCGGCCATGGACGGAAGACCAACCGCGTCCAGAATGGTGGGCGCTATGTCTATGCTCTGCACGCTCTGTGCCGGTTTTGTGCCCAGCCGCCTTCTGGCGGACAGGGCCCCCTCTGCTCTGCGGTACTGGCAGTCTCCTAAGCTTGCCAGTGCCGGGGAACCACCCTGATCGCGTCCCGCGTCCGCGGGCAGGCTTCTCCCCGCAGCAGTGCGCGGGGTGCCAGGTAAAACGAAAATAAGCGGGACATGCAGAAGTTCATTGAAGATTTGGTTGTGACTGATTTGTCCGTGCTCCATGAATTCCTCACCGTGATCGGACATAATAACAAGGAGGGTATTGTCCGCCAGCCCCAAGTCCTTCAGCCCGGCGTAAAGGGAGCCAACCATCATATCGGCCTCAAAAACGCCCGCGTCGTAAAGAGTCCGGAGATCAGCCATGTCTTTCTGAGAATTAAGATCAAAACGTTCCAAAAACATATCATTCGGCAGACGGTCCCATGCTACCAAAAAATGCATATCGGACTTTATAAATCCCCGCAATTTTCCCCATTTCGCTGCGGGGTCGGTTATGGCCGATATTTCAGGTTTGGCTTTAATCGCCGCCTCAATAAAATTGTGCAACGGCGTCCCGACGGACTTTTGGAACGCCAGTGAATACAATTCTTTGCGGGTTATGAACTTCGAGAGCGGGATGGATCGGGAAAACCGCAGGATTGACGATTTTTCCGGCGTATAAGGCAAATGAAGATGATAGGTATGCAGGAACATGAAGAATTTGCGGTCCCTGTTTTTATCCAGCCATGAGAAAGCTGATTCCCATTCCCCCAACGGTTTCCGGGCGGGAGGAACAAAATCGTCAAATCCCCGCTCAAAACCGGCGCTTAAGCCCAGGTTGTCGTTATTCGTAGCGGCAGCCCAAACCGTGCGATAGCCGTGCTTTTTCAGAATCATGGGCAGCGTTGTAATATCCTGCGCCAGCCTGTCCTTAAGAGTGATCTCGACTTTGTGCGTCCACGGATACTGTGATGTAAAGACGGACATGTGGCTGGGCAGGCTGTGAGGCGCCTGAGAATAGGCGTTGAGGAAAACCGCTCCTTTGAGGGCCAGCCTGTCCAGGTTGGGCGAGGTATCCCGGTTATAGCCGTAGACACCCAGCGCGTCGGCCCTGAGCGTATCCAGCGACACCAGTATCACGTTGCAGCCCGGACAAGCAATCCTTCCGGCCTCTTGTGCGCCGTCCCGCTTTGCCCAAATCTGCACCAATGATTTCCCAAAAATCTTTTCGTCAATTTTGCGGTAATGAGCCAAAGCTTTCGGGATTCCCGCACGGCCGGCTGATGCATCCCGGTTTTCCACCGTCACTATTCCAGGCGGCAGACCTCCCCCGGGACGCGCCTTCAAGGATTCCCTGGCCCTGGAAACCGGCGGATAATACCGCTGGATGGATATTCTCATAAATCTATCTGAAACTAAAATTTCATAACCGGGGCGGTTCATGACGCGCAGGTAGTCGGCTATGTCCCGGTAATAGGATTTGGGTGCGCGGAAATAAGACAGGACGGTTAAACCCTGCATTGTCAGGAGAATGGCAAGCACGGCGATACGCAATTTTTCATGGATTACAGAAGAAACACACCAGCCTATAATGATGCAAACAAACGGAAGCGCTATTATGGAATGCCGCCCGGCGAGGTAAATTGGGATTTTCAGGGAAATAATAATAGGCGCAAGAAGAACGGCCGTTCCTGCGATAAGCATGTGCAAGAAAAGCCTGTTGTCCTGACGGACCAGTTTCGGCACGCAAAATGCCACAAAAATCATGTACACCATGCCCAGAATGAAGCCGTGACGGACCGGGGCAGAGGCGGATACTCCTGCTGAGACGCAAAATCCTAACAGCGACCACAAAGTAAATACTATATCCTGGGATGTCGGTGAACGGAGGTGCGAATGCATGGGTTTGACGGTCTGAATCGCCACCACTGGAATCCATGGAGCAAACCCGGCCGCCATGATAAGCGCGGCTATAAGAATCTTCAGCCGTCTTTCAGGTAAGGAAAAAGAGGCGGCCAGGCCCACTCCGATTTCAGCAGCGACCAGGAATATGGCGTAGTTGTGGGTGTAGAGACAGGCCAGTCCCGTTGCCGAAAAAAGGAACCAGTCGCGCCGCCTGTCTTGTTCCAGCGCCCTCTGTAAAAAATAGAAAGACAGGAAGGTGAAAAGCACAAGAAGGCCGTATGGCCGGAGTTCCTGGGAATGCGCCAGGTGAAAAGGATGGATTGCCAGAAGAGCGGCGACTGCGGCTCCGGCGCGTTTACCGATAAGTCCTGTTGAAACTTTCCACGCGGCCGCTATTCCCAAAACACCTATGACAGCCGTAAAAAAATGGAGGGACACGTCCGTACCCGGGAAACCCTTCATCCACCCGGCCAGCAATAAATAGAAAAGAGGCGGAGTCGTTCCCACTGAACCATACGCCAGATCCTTCAGTATTTTCCCGGCGCTAAGGAAGGCGGTATCCAGGGTGAAGACCTCATCCAGCCAGAGCGGTTCCCCGAGCCGGAAAAAACGAAGGCTTATTCCCGCCAGCACAGCAAGCCCGCAGAGCGCGGTAAAGGGGTCCGGATTTTTAAATCTCTTAAGAACGGAAGCCATAAAAATTGCCGGAGGTGAGACGCCTCACGCATTCCGGCAGACAGGAAACTTCAAAAGCGAGCATCAATAACACTCCTCCAACCTGCCTCGGGGCACTGAAGCCTAACCGCTCCCATGCCGACACTCAGTCAATGCTTTGGCAAAGAGATGTTTGTGATGTGCCGGAAAAGGGCATGTGCAGCGTTTTGCCGGACATTTCACAAGATCTTTGCTGAAAACAATGTTATGGTAAATATTTCCCCGTTCCCCGCTCAAACCGTAACATGATTCTACCAGCCCGTTACTTCTCACCACAAAAGCGTTATAGCCGGCGTTGCACAACATGCCCTGCCGCAATGATGTTCCGGCACCGTTCTCGTTTTTCCGCAGGCCGAATTTTTTCAGTTCCTCAACGCTGTAAGACTCGGGATAGTCAGCGCCGTCATATCTTCCGATAAAGGGCTGTGTCACAAAAACAACTCCTCTGTCGGAAAAATATTTCCTGCGACAATCGATTTCCGACGCCAAGGAAGGATGGGCCACAACGGTGGAAATCACATTAAATCCCTTTTCTTTTAAAAGTAGAAAATTGGAGATATATCTCCGGATTAATTTTTTTTTTCTCCAGTTCTTTAATATGCAGTGAGGCCGTAAAGCAATCCACGGTGTCCGGATCGATGTCATTTGCAAATTTTTCAACGTCCGGTCCGGCCGTATTGGAAACTATACCTATGTAATGCTCCAGGGTAATACGCCGGCAAGCCTCTAAAAAATTGGGCACCAGAAACGGTTCGCCGCCCGAAAATATTATCAAAAAAGTTTTACCGGTTTTTTTTAATGTGGACATCAGCGGGCTTATCAGAATCGGCTGAATAGTTCTATCAGCAGACGACCTGAAAAAGCAATATTCACATGAAAAATCACACAAATCGGTGATTATCCAATTCAACGCAACATCGTATTGTTTGGTCATTTTAATCAAACCCTGTTGTGCAGACTACAAACCCGTGTTCCACAAACATATCATTTTGATATGTTTGTGGAACATGCTAAAAGGTCTCAGAAAATTTAGCTTTCTCTTCGAGAAAACAGGCTTGACCCGTTGGGGCGGCCTGAGTCTTTTTGCGCAGTTTGGCAAATTTTACCCTCACCTTTACCCTCTCCCTTGAGGGAGAGGGTAGGGTGAGGGGGTTGCAAGCTGCCGATTCAATTCGAAAATTCAAATACATTATTCGTCATAAGGGAATGACCCGTCCCCCCACCGCCAGCATCAACTGCCTCTCCCCGAGGCTTTTTCTGAATCTGTGGAAACTGAAATCCGGCTTGTAATAACCCACCGCGCTGCGCGCGGCCGGTTCGCGGGCGCAATTGGGACGCACGGCATCGCAGGCCGCCAGCAGTTCCTGAAGGTAGGGTTTATATATTTTTTCTCTTACAATTCCGGAAGGCCTTATATGGTAATCAAACAGGCTGGTATCGTAAAGCCAGCGGTTTACCCGCCAGATTCCGCTGAAATGATAAAAAATAAGCGGCTTTCCGCGAATAGTGACCCGGCCGTCATCAAAACGGATCTCTTCATTGCGCAGATTCCAGGGGCCGGCGTTGGCGCCGGGATGATTTATCACCGCGACGTTGTTGAACATGTCCGGCCAGATGTCCAGGTACTTCTGTTCCGCGTGCTTGCCGTCCTCGCTGCGATCATGGCACCATTCCAGGCATCTTTCCTTCCACCAGCGCAGGCAGGCCAGGGCATTGCCGTCCCTGCGGAATGAAATCCAGCCATCGTTGAAGAGTCCGACCTGCTCCTTTACAATAAGGTTGGGGGCGAAACGGTGCGGCGTTATAGCGATGGAAGCGTCCGCCATTTCCTCAAATACAGGTTCGGGGGAACTGAAAAAACAAAGGTCTGAGTCCACATAGGTCAGCAGGTCCACATCCTGGAATTTTTCCAGAACGTAAAGAGGGAGAACCGGCGTGCATGTCAGGTAATACTCCGGGACAGTTCTGCCGGCTTTTACCGCAACAAGTTCCGGATGCGCTTTTTCCAGTTCCGGCAGGGTAAAGGGTATCAGTCCTTCGAGGTTCATGGCGACAGCGGCGTTATACGCATCTCCGTCAAAACAAAGAGAAAAAAGCCTGCAGCCCGGAGAATGCTTTCGCAGGGACCGGTAAAGCGTCACGGCTCTTGAAAAAAAACGAGAGTCGAAATATGTGCAGAAATTTCTCATATCGCGGGATCCCTCATCTACATCAAGTCGCAGCATCTCCGGGCTGAATGCAGTACGATCAAGGCCTGTGCGCTTGCGTTGAAGTTCCCCGGTACTCAACTCGCGATGCGGCACAAGACGGCCGCTTGTTCCCAGGCAGAAACTGCAGGCCTTTAGCGGTCTGGGAGATTCCAAGTACTGCAGCAAATGGTCAACCGAAAGGTCGTCATCCACAAGCAGACCGTCTTCCTCCGTGAACGCCGCATGTAAAATTCCA
This sequence comes from bacterium, assembly GCA_043817835.1. Taxonomy (GTDB): domain Bacteria; phylum Elusimicrobiota; class Elusimicrobia; order Elusimicrobiales; family CAZFMJ01; genus JBDRGJ01. The sequence goes on along the minus strand of JBDRGJ010000343.1, from coordinate 6,790 downwards.
AGTTCGGAAAGATAGCGGTCAATCGTATGCACCCGCGAACAGCGATAAAGCCGCCGGCCGTAGAGCGTATGGCAAGGGCCATGCTGACCGCGCGGGTGCGCTTCCGCGCATTCGGCATATATGCGGCACACTGCGTTTTTATCCGGGTTCAATGTGTCGAGCGTTGCCTGTGAAAATTCCCGTTTTGTGATGATTTCCAGTTCAGTGCCAAAAAGGCGGCTTTGTGCGCGCAGCCGCTCAAGGTTGGCTACGCCGAGAGGCCGACTGACGTTGGGATAATATGAAACCTCGATAACATCCGCCAGCTTCCAAATTTGGTCTGAAACCTGCGCAAGTAGTATGCCGTTGGTGGTCAGGCGGACACGCTCGAACATTCCGGAACGCCTGGCGGCCGCCATAAAGGCGCAGGCCTCGCTGTTGAGAAGCAGTTCCCCGCCCAGAAATTTGATCTGCCTTGCGCGCATTACGCGCGAAAGCGCTGCCAGCGATTCCTCAAATACGCTTAATTCGGGAAAATTGGCAGTACGCAGAAACGGGGATGAAGCCGAGCAACAGGCGCAGCGCAGATTACAGATGTCGCTTAAGAAAAATTCAAGCGACCCTGTGTATACACGTTTGTCCTCAGATGAGGAAATCATGCAGCGGCATTGTACAATATCTATAATTCCAGGCAGTGCATTTTCCGAAATGGAACCCCATGGGCACCTGTCCTCCGTAGCTTTAGCGAAGGAGGATGCACGTGGTCTTCCATGGCCGGGCAGGCTGCGGAGGCGGATAAAAGCAGACCTAAAAGGAGCGACAGGACGGATACACGGGAGAATCCGCTGTCTGAACTTTGCCGTATTTTTACCAGCCCGGAAACGGCAGTTGTAACCCCCGCCCTACCTTCCGCCGCTACACCTCGGCGGACAGACAAGGGGGAGGATGAAGGTGGGGGTGGACAGAAAAGTTCAGAAATGTCCGGCGGGAAACGCAGTTCTACTGCCGCTTTCGGGCTAGAAAGCGAGCCGGAGCGAGCCTGACACGAGTCTGCCCGGATCTGTCAAAGCCGTCGGTATTTTTAAGTCAAGAACGTCGTAATGCCTGTTAAATAAATTTTCAATGTCGAGCCTTGCCTCCAATTTTCCGATTTTTCTGGAGATGCCGACATCCATAGTCCAGTAAGCGCGAGCCGGAATTTTATTCTCAATATCGGCGAACATTTTATCCTTGTACCTTAACCGGGAGGTCGCGGCAAAGATCTTCGGGTTGTCATAATCCATGCCCCAGGCAAACTTGCTCCGCGGCGAATTGAGAAAATCATGGCCGACATTCGTGGAAACCGCGTCGGCGGTTATCCTGGCGCGGTTGTACGTATAGGTCAGGGAGGATGACCACTCCGAAGCGAGCTTCCAGCGCAGTTTGGCTTCCGCGCCGCGCGTTTGCACGGAGGCGACGTTATCATACTGGGCGAGCGTGCCCGGGGTTATTATCCGCACAGAGGTAAAATCCGTGCCCTGGGTATAATACAGCGTAAGTCTGGCTAAGAGGGCTGAAACCGGCTTCCAGTCCGCGCCCGCCTCGTATGACCAGACGGTCTCGGGCTTCATCTTCGGATTGGGGTTGATTGTCCCAAAGTCGGGGTTTAGTGAAGTTCTGTAAAGAAATGCGATCGGAGAAATCTGGAAAGCTTTGCCGGCCGCAGTCCGCAGGGAGGTCTTATCGTTCAGGCGCCATACAAGACCCGCGCTGGGGCTGAATGCGTAGTGCTCATTGGCGGAATAGCTCGCCTTTGTCGTGAGAGTGTCCAGTTCCGAACCGTTGTAAGTCCTGAACCAGTCAAGACGTCCCCCGAGCGTGGCGATCAGCTTCCCGTCAAGGAACCTGACCTCATCGCGCAGGAAGGGAGACAGAGCGGTCTGCCTGCCGGTTGCTTTAAGGCTCCTTACGGAAGTCTTATACTCGCCATTGGATTCAAGCGTCGAAAATTTGCCGTCCACGCCCAGGGCAATCTTTCCCCACTTCTCCGTCTGATTGTCCGCCTGCATACTGCCGCCCAGGGTCACCATGCGAATGCCCTCCACCGAATCGAGAAAAGCGCGGGTGGGCGGTTTATCTTTCTCGAGTTCCACAAAGTTGTAGAGCGCATTCACGCGGGCCAGAAAATCAATATTCCCGGACTTTTTGGCATAGGCCGCGTAGCCGAGGATATCGGTCAAATCAAAATTTGAGAACTGCCTGCCTCTGATGACCTTCTCGTGACCGTAAGCGATTGCCGCTGTCAGCGAGGAATCGTCTTCCGGCCTGAATACGAGCTTGGAAAAGACATTCTGCGCGTTTCTTGCGCGTTTGACATTAAAACCCGCGGGCGTCTTTTCGGCGACGTATCCGTCCGTATGATAGGCGCGGCCCGCGACAGAGTACGAAAACCTGCCCGATTTCCCCCCCTGAAACAGGTCCAGGGACTTTGAATTCAGACTCCCATAAGAGACAGCCGCCGAGGTTTCACTTGATAATTCGGGAACCCTAGTGACAATGTTGATGACGCCTCCCATGCCCCCAGAGCCGTACAGGGATGAAACCGGCCCAGGGACGACTTCGACCCTGTCTATGCTGTCAAGGTTGACTAGGTTCCAGTTGGCCCAGCCCTGCACATTATCCTGAACGGGCACCCCGTCCAGAAGCACAAGAGTTCTTGACTGGTCACCTCCTCCGCGAAGGGTAACCTGGCGCGTCCGGGTCTGGGAAAAACCGGGAGAATCCACATCCACGCTCCCGACCTCCCTGGCCAGTGCTTCATCAATGGTTCTGGAATGGGACTTTTTGATAGCTTCCTTTTCCACGACACTCACGTTGGCGGGAACATCCTTCAAAAGCGACGGACTGCGGGAGGCGGTTATGACGACCGGCTCAACCATAATTCCCGCGTTCTCCTGCGAAAAGGACGGATGGACAAACGCAAGACAAGCCGCCCATATTAACAAAACCAAACCAATTTTCCCTTTGGATTTCATAATTCAGGTCTCCTTATCCGCATCTTTAGTGTCCGGTATTTAATCCCACCTCGCGCTTATGAATAATTTTACGGTATATCTTAATCAAACAGCGCACATAAACTTCAAAGGTGGGGGCGGCTTTTCCGCGCTCTTGCACAGCATAAACGTGTGACGCGCCCCAACCTTCATAAAAAAATGCCTGTTTCGCCGCTTTACGGTACCACCTGGCCGCTTCAGAATGGTTTTGCGCCACACCCTGTCCGTTATCGTACATAAATCCCAGATTAGCCTGCGCGTCAAGCACGGACAAGAGCTTGCCGATATAACTGTCCGCGTAGAGAATGGCGCCGTCATATTGCGAAACGAGGTAATCCATGTCCCTCTTTTCCAGCTTGGCGATCCTTTTTTTTAAATTGCCGATCCTCGTAAAGCCAGTCTTCGTAAACCCGGCCCGCAAGATGAGAATCCAGAACCATCCCGCTGAGGATCCCGTCGTACCCGCGGCTGAAGTTGTGAAGAAATTCTCCGGGCGCCCGGTACGGCAAGTGGCAATCGTAGCTGTGAACCAGCAAAAAGAACTTTTTCGCCTTGTTTTCGTGCAGCCATTTTATCGTGCCTGGCATAATATTATGAAGCGTTCCGAAATCTTCCGAGTCGTCGTACGCCTCAAACCCGCTGTTTAATCCGAAGCTGCGATTAAAATAAAGCCCGCTGGTAAACGCCGCGGTTGTGTATCCGAGTTTTTTTAATTCACCCGCCAGGTCGCGATGCTGGGGCTTAGGGGTTTCCGGCGGTTTGTCACGCCGGTAGTCGGCGGATAAAGTCCCGTAAAGATGGAGGCGCCGCTTACAAGCGACTGGCTTGACTGGGCAAAAGCGTTTTCAAAAACCGCGCTTTCCGCCGCCAACTTGTCGATATTCGGGCTGGTCTTTCTCGGATAATCGTAGCAGTTAAGGTGGTCACGGCGCAATGTTTCCATCAGAATCATTACGACATTGTAATCGCCAGGTTTTTCCACGCTTTTTCCGGCAAAACATACGGCCACAGACAACTGCAGCAAAAAGACCGCCAGCGGCAGGCGCCGATTCATGATTGAGAAAGGATTATTCATAAATACTCTGATTGGTTTGCAAAATTTAAAATTGCGTGTCCGGTTCCATGTCGCCGCGGTGAGTCAAAAATCAGCACGAGTTTTTTGCAATATTGCACCCTAATCCCTCACCTTTTTTAAGGCTTGGCGAAAAACCCGGCCTTTTCCATGACGTTAAAAACATTTTCAGCGACAATCTTGTTGCCGGCAGGGCTCCAGTGGCCGAATCCTCCCTGGAACCCCTCCCTTAGAAATAATTTTTCCGGTGACACGTTGTCCCGCAATAATTTAGCAAATTCAGCTTTATTGTCTACAAAAACCGTGTCCTGCGCTTTTCTGAATCGTTCCAGAGAGACGTTTTTCGATGACTTCGTGCCGTGCACGGCCTGGGGATAATTCATGACAAACACCACGGCCCCGGCAGAACGGCATTTTTCCACGATGCTTCGTATGTCCTTTTCCCTCCAGCCACCCATGAAAGAATCCGGCTCCAGACTTGTTCTCAGGTAGGCCTCTCTCAAATCTTCACGCCTCTTCATTAAGCCGGCTATTTCTGCCGACGGTCTTGGTTTTCCGCCGGAGACTGCGCTTTGTGCCTGTATATATCTGGCATAGTACTGATAATTGTCCGGCTCCTTCCTGATACAGCCGGCATAACAGTTTGAAAGTTCCTCGGCTTTTACTCCGGCAGTTCTCCACTTGACACCGCATACTTCCTCGCATTCCCGTATTCCCGGCCACCCCCCGATGCGACGCTCGGTGAAAAGACGTTCTGTTCGCTCCATGCGCATGCGCATCCTGCCTGCCCCGGCTATGGCGCCGGCGTTGCTCGGATTGATTTTTACGGCTTTGGAATAGAAATGCAGAGCAGAAGGAACCCTGCCCAGTTTTTCGCTGATGAGCCCGAGGATCTGTATGCCGAAGCTCCTGCCCAGATCGTGGCGCAGACTGGACCACAGCGAACTTAAAGTAGCCGACCCGAAACGTCCGTTTCTTAATGGTTCGGCCAGAATCAGCGCCAAGCGGCCAATCTTCAGCACTGACAGCTTGTCCTCCCGTTGTGAACTGTTATCATATCCCTTCCCTGCTTTAAAACTTCCGTAACCCCATACATTCCAGGAATTGCTTCCTCCCGTAAGCATCACCACAGCCGCTGGTCTGTACTTTTTTAACTCGTTTGGCAGCGCCACTGACAATTGAGCCGTATTTTGCCCAAGAACACCGCCGTTCACCACTCTGTAAGTGCCTCTGCCCTTAAGATTATCGATAAGCTGCTGGAGCTGGGCCGGATATGCCTCTTCCCTGCTGACTCCCATTCCGTAAGTGTAAGAATCGCCCAGGCAGAGTATGACTTTGCCGCCGTCATCCTGTCTGCCGGGAAATGGATGCCTGTCATAATCGTAAGCTCCGATAACTCTAAGAACCAGTTCAAGAAACAGAACGGACATCGCGCACCCGGCTGCAAATACCACCGCTTTGGCTTTCCGGGAGTTTTTAAGAGAGTTTTTTCTCATGATTGTTCTCCTGCCGCTGGTGACGGGTTTCCAGAAAGAATCCGCCGTTTCGGGGAATTTCCGGTATTCAGGCCGGCCCCTAAAACCTGCGGTCCGCCGGATGACGATTCGTACTTCCTCAGGTCTATGCCCGGCGTCGTTTTTGGTATCATATTTCTGCGTGCAAAGTCGCCATTTTGTTTATGACTAAACTAAAAAGAATACTGACATTATCGGTTTTTATCTTGATGTGCACAATAATACTTGTTTTTTTTGAAGGTTTATGCAATATTGCATTTGTTTTAAAATCATTACATAGACCTCTTGCCGAAAGAGTCCATACCCGATACGATGAACTGTTGGGCTGGGTGAATATCCCGAACATATTCTTAAAAAACATGTATGGAGATGGCGTATATTTACGGACGAATTCACGGGGATTTCGGAGCAATGTGGATTTCGCCGCGTCTGTCCCTGAAGGCAAAACAAGAATAATCTGTTCCGGGGATTCTTTTACCTTGGGGTATGGAGTTGATAATGATCATACCTGGTGCCGACTTCTGGCTTTTATCGACACGAGACTGGAAACTGTCAACATGGGACAGGGCGGCTACGGAATTGATCAGGCCTATCTTTGGTATATGCGCGATGGAATTAAACTGGATCATCAAATTCACATGTTTGCGGTGATTGGCGGTGATTTCTACAGATCAGGAGATTCTTTTTTGGGGTATGGCAAACCCTATTTTAAGATGCAGAACAATTCCCTTGTCCTATGCAATGTTCCTGTGCCAAAACGTCCGTTCCATGTGCCCTGGCTTACCGAGAATATCGAAGGAATTAAGAGCTTCAGAACGGTTTGGATGTTAAGAGGTATTTATAATAAATTACTTCCTGCCCAAAAAAAGTCTCGCGTGTCAAATCAAAGCAATGCTGATGAACGCGCAATTGCTCTGAAAATTTTCAGCAATCTTGCCGGAACCAATAAATTAAAACAGAGCATGTTGATAATAGTGTATTTGCCGATCATGGCAGATCTGGAGAACTGCGGCAATTCAAGCTCAGACTTAAGGAATTTTTTGAATTCGGAATTGCCGAAAAGAGGTTTGCTGTATATGGATTTGGTCGATGATTTTAAAAACCTGTCGAAGGAAGAACTGGGCAAAATGTTTATTGACGACCTTAAATATCCGTTTTCAAAAGGACACTATAGTGTTAAGGGCAACCAATAT
>JBDRGJ010000342.1:0-4779 GCA_043817835.1 bacterium | reverse complement strand
TGTATTTCTGCTGGAAAAAACCGAGGCGATAGATGCGTCATTTTCCGAATTTTCTGATTTAGCTGACGACCTAGCCCCTTTCGCCGTCCTTATTCGTTATGAGGAAGGGTATGATGTGACACTTGAAGAAGCGCGATCCCTTTTTGAAAAAACCCTGCGGTTGCGACAAAAAATTCTTGCTGAGATGAGGAAATGAAGGTGAGATTATGATGCCAAAAAACAATGATTTTTTAAAAAATCACATTGTATCAAAAGGCACCTGGTTCCTTTTATCCCTGGTTGCTTTTTTAATAGCAATCCCGTCTTCTGTCTCTGCGGCATGCGGAACAGTCGCTACGGTCCCTTCGCCGTATCCCACTATTCAGGCAGCCGTTAATGTGGCCACCGGGACGACTTTGACGGGAGACCATTGCATAACCATCAACAACGGAACTTATACGGAACAGGTCACAATAGAAAAAATCAACACAACCGCAAATTACAGGATTATAATCAGTTCAGCACCGGGTGCCGGCGTCACCGTAAGTCCTCCTGCATCATCGATTGCAGCTTTTGTGGTTAAAAATGCCAGCGTCACTATTTCCGGCATCAATGTCTCGGCGATAAATTCCATGTCATATGGCATTCGGGTCTCATCGCCTAACGTGACGGTGTCCAGCGTCAATGTGAACGGCTATGGCTATATAAATGCCGCAGGCATCTTTTTGTCAAACTGGAGCTATCTGTCTTATTCCTCCGTTACTGTGCAGGCGGCGAATGCGTACGGCATACAACTTGTTAACAGTACCATGACTACAGTGTCCGACTGCACGACGCAGACCAACAACAATAAGGCGGCTCTCTACCTCACGCAGGCATCGTCAAATACCATAACCCGCAGCTTAATGTATTCTTCCGCAGGTTACGGCGCTCAGATTCTAAACAATTCCAGATATAACACCATAATTCAGAGCACCATGAGCGCTAATTCCACATCAATGGCGCTGAATATAGACAACTCTTCTGCCAATATAATCACCCAAAGCTATATTTCCAATCCTGCTGGATATGCCGCTTTTATCGGGTTCAATGCCGACAATAATTACATAAGCCAAAGCACCATAACTAGCAATGCAGCCGCTTATTTCGCGGTCAAACTGCAGGATGTGTCATCCACCACCATTACCCAAAGCTATATATCCAATCCGGCCGGGGTGGCGCTTACAATCGTATTCAGCACGGGAAATATTGTCAGTCAAAGTACGATAACCAACAACACTTGGGCATATAATGCTGTTTTTATAGATATTTCATCCACGGACACAATTACAGGCTCCTATGTAAGGGGTCCCAACGCTGTTTTTGTACGCGATTCAATCGGTACTTCTGTTCTTTCAAGCGTATTGGTGGCTACAAATACCTACGGCGAAGGTCTGCGTATTGATACAAGCCGAAATGTGGTTGTCTCAACCAATACAATCAGCGGCGGTTCCCAGGGCAGGGGCATATCCCTTTCCGGCAATTCGGGAACCCTCAGCTTCTCTTCCAATACAGTCAGCGGTTCAAATACAGGCCTTGGCATCGCCGCGCAGCAGGCCGGAACCAATATCCAGATATCCACGATGACTTTTACCGCGCTTTCTTCTGCTTCCAAGTGTATTGATTTTACCGCTGCGGGCACTCTGGTCTCCACATTCGCCTATGTCAATTTCGCGGACAACAATATCAATATAAATGTGGACGGCAATTTTTTAAGTGCCGGTTCCCAGATAACCATGCTGGGAGCATATGGTCCGAAGGCAGGCTCGACATATGAATACGACCCTAATAAATATGTGGATTGGGGGGTTGAATCCAGTCTGCCTCCGCAGAGTTTTGAGACAGGCATCATCCCCAATTTTTTTGCCACCGGCGGCGATGCCAGCTGGAGCGCAATATACGCCCCCTCTGCTTTTGATGGAACCTATGCCGCGAAAGCCGGCGCCATAACCCACAGTCAGTCCACCTACCTGCAACTGGACCTGGTAACTTCTTCCACCGACCAGATAACCTTTGCCAGAAAGACTTCCAGCGAGATGAATTACGATTACCTCAAATTTTTCGTTGACGGCGCTGAAAAGGGGAAATGGAGCGGAGAAACGGGCTGGGAGAAGTTCTCGTATCTTCTTTTAACCGGTGCGCATACACTGAAATGGGAATATTCAAAGGACTCGATAGTCAGCAGCGGACAGGATACGGTCTGGATTGATTCGATTACTGTATCTGCGGTGTCGGGAGCAGGCATGGTTTCGGTCTCCACCGCGAATATGGCTCCCGCAGACCAGAACTATGACGTCAGGTACCCGGCTCTCAGGCTTGACCTGGTCACGGACGGCAATCCCGCAATCATCAGCTCGATGACTTTTGTGATTTCCGGGTCGGTCTCCATGTCGGACCTGGGTATGGTGGAGCTTTACAGGGATTCGAACGGCAACGGCGTATTCGACCCGGGTACAGATGCGGATATGGGATATGTATATCCTACCAGCGCCGCCGTTACAATCCCTTTTCCCGAGCAGGTGCTTTCATCAGTGCCTTCAGTATTTTTTGTAACCCTTTATGCTTATCAAAATGCTGTGGGCAAAGATGTCCGGATTTCGATCAGCACTTCAGGAGCTTTCGGCCTGGATTTCGGGACAATGGCGTCGCAGGGCATTTATCCGGTTGTGTCTGCGCTCACCCAGATAAAGCGCGTGGTCCCGGCTTTTCCGCCGGTCATCCCTTCCTCTTATACGCCAAGCGGGGGATACAACACAAACATCTGGCTTAATGCAGGCAAGACGTATGACATCACTGCCAGCGGAACATGGGATGTAGGGACCGGTTCAGTGGGGCCTGCCGGTTCGGGCGCGTGCGCGACCTGTGTGCTGCCTTCCGCCCAGAGGGGAGCCCTGATAGGGCACGAGGGTATGAACGGCGCATGGTTTCTGGTTGGAGCATCCACGAATTACGTATCAATCACAGGAGATTATCTTTATCTTGCCGCAAATGACGATTATTACTATGACAATTACGGCTTTCTGGACTTCAGCGTAACCCCCCAGACCGTAAGCAAAAAATGGACAGGAGGGTCATGCGCGACATGCTATGAAGCCACCAATCCGGCGAACTGGGAAAACAACACAGTGCCTGCTTACGGAGATAATGTCGTTTTTGACGGCGTCATAACCTCAAGTGCGAATAAGCGCTGCAACTGGAATATTTACTGGATCAGCATCAGCAGCCTGACGCTGGAAGCCGATTTTACCGGGGAAGTCATAATATCGCCTTCGGGCGGAAACAATAACAAGCTGATTGTCAACGGCCCGGTGGATATCCAGGGAGGGACGCTCGGCCTGGACTACAACCAGCAGTTGCAGGCTGCCACGATCACTGTTGCCGGCATCGGGACTTCCGCCGGCGTGATGGACTTGGGTTCTGGATCGTCTTATCTGTATATCGGCGAAGGAGGGCTGACCATAACATCTTCCGGTACTTTGAAGAGCGAAGGAAATTCCAGCGTCTATCTTTATCCCGCTTCCACCGGCTACTTCCCGGTCCAGGTGCTGGGCGGAACAGTCTCCGTGACGAATACCTCGGGGCTTTACCTGAGCGGCTCAAGCGGGGTGGATGTATTCCCCGGCGTTTCAATCACCGCTTTTGATTATGTCATGGTCTCAAGCCTTAAACCGGGGACCACAGCATTGATTCTATATGGAGACCCCGGCCAGCTGACTTTCAAAAACTGGGATTTCGACTCCAGCGTCTCCACGAACGTGAGCAGTGTTTTTATGTTCGGGACTTCCTCCGCCACTATGCTCAATGCCACCGGACAGAGTATGGGCACAATAAACGAAGCCGACCCCGGCGACAGGATAATCTGGGATCCGGACGGCGGCGGCGCCGGCGATATCAGCGGGACCATCACCTACTCCGGCCCCGTTACCGGAAACGTGGTTGTGCAGGTATCCACCATGGCCGGCATTTATCCGATAGTTACCTCGTCTTTCTCTTTAGGCGCGTATTCCTTCAGCAGTCTGAATGCGCCCGCCACATATTATTTTTCGGCTTTCCGCGATTTCGATGCCAACTGGTACGCCGATAACGATAGCGGGAATTATGAGCCGCGCGTTTCCTCCGGTCCGGTTTATCTTGACGGAACAGGCAGCATCAGCAATTACGACCTGCACCTTGCCGACGTGGGCGTGGCATCGGGAAGCATAACCAATAACGGGGCCCAGTCAGGCAGTATCATATTGTCGGCATCTGATACGGGGGTGGAAAAGGCCAGAAAATCTCTTTATGAATTTTCTTCCTGGTATGAACTTGCGCTTGCATCCGGGACTTATGACCTTCTGGCGTATGTCGACGCAAATGCCAACGGACTGCTGGATTCGGCGTTCGAGAGTTCCGGCACTGTTTCCGGCGTTATTGTAACCACCGGTCAGTATGTGACGGCCGATCTCAGCCTTTCCACCGGGGCAGCCGAAGCGGGCGGAACGGTTTTCATCTCGACCATGGGATACCCAGGTTATGCCGGCACCGCGGAGTCCCCGGCGTTCCTGAAGCTCGGGCTCTGGAGCGATGGCGGGACCAGCAAATTCAGGTCACTTAAGGTCAAGCCGGTCAACATGTCTTCCGGAACATGGGTGGCGGTTTACCGCGATTCGGACTTGAACGGCATATATGACAGCGCGTACGATACGTGGCTCGGCAACGGCTATTTTACAGCTTCTTCCACGGTTCCGGTTCTGGTCTCCTTCTCGGGCGATGAGATCCTGG
>JBDRGJ010000341.1:0-12112 GCA_043817835.1 bacterium | reverse complement strand
GGGTCTGGATCCCAATACGACATATTACGGCAGGGTGCTTGCGGAAAATTACGATGGTCTGAAAACCTCATATGCTCTGCCGGACGCTGTCAGGACTATGTATGACCCCGCTCTTGATACCAGCAGTCCGACAATAGAAAGTCTTCCGCCCGAAGACCTGACGTACCGCAGAATCAATGACGGACTTTATCAAATGACGCTTAAGGACTTAGGAGGAAGCCTGCTTTCACATTTACAGGTTAAGGTTACAACCGGACCTGATGAAACCGGTATTATGGTGGCGGATTGGACGGACGCGGCCACAAACATAGACAGCGCAAATTACGACCTTGATCTGACGCTTCCGGCTGATGTCTGGAACAATATGATTGAGGGGGCCACTAATTACGTCTCGTGCAAAGTATTCGATGGCGTGGGCAATTCCAGTTTTACAGCAGATGTGTTTGTCGTTTTAAAGGACACCACTCCGCCGCAGGTAGCGGACAACCAGGAGGGGGAAGATTTCTGGCGCACGACGGATGGAGGACCTATATACGACGGCGTTGATTTTTCAGATAGCGTATCCAGGCTGGACAGCGTACAGTACAGCGCAAGCGTCGACTTCTCTTCAGCCAACGCAGGTGTGATTCCATGGACCGATATAGACGCTGTGCAGGGACTGGATTCCTATGCTGCCCCATGGGGGGTTGATTTCGGGGCTTTGGCCAACGGCGTCACCAACTACATCAGCGTCAGGGCGTTGGATAAGGCCGGCAATTTCATTCTTGCAGGCAACGTGTTTAAAATACTTAAAAATGCCTTCGGTCCTGTGGTCGTGACCACATATCCGTATGCGGCATACCATTCTTCGGTAGCAGGCATTTACGGGACCAGCGCAAAGGGAGACTATGACGTAAAAGGAAACGAAATCAGCATAAAAAAAGTCCCGGGCCTGTACTGGACCGGAACAGACTTCCTGTCCGCGGCAAGAATATGGTTTGTGACTCCGGGAACAGACACGTGGAATTATAATCCGGGCATAATTTGGGAAAACGGAACCACTTATGAGGTTGTGGCACGTTCCAGTGATACGATTGACAATTACTCGGTGCCTTATTCCACCAGGACTTTTACTTTTGACACCTCTGTGCCTTCAGTGCAGGTGAGTTCTCCGATAAACGGCGCATCCATCGCTTCGCTGGAGACGATAAGCGGGACAGCGGCTGACACCGCTCCCGATTCAGGGATATCATCCGTGGAACTGAGGCTCAGGCAGCTTTCAGACGGGAAATGGTGGAATTTTTCTTCCGGAGGTTGGGGGGCGGCGCCTGTGGCTGTCACAGCCGGCAATTCGGGTTCATGGACGTTTCCACCCGACGAACAGTTGAAGTCTTCCATGATTTCAGGAACAAGCTATTATGTGACAGCGCGCGCATCGGACAAGGCAGTACCGGCCAACTCCGGAGTTTTCGGCGTTTCCGACTCCACCTTCACGCTGCTGGACAACATACCCCCTGCCGCAGTATCCGACCTGGCGGCATCGAGCGGAACGTCTCCGGGCTCGCTGTTTCTCACATGGACGTCTCCCGGAGACAACGGTTCATCACTGACCCTGTCAAGCGGGGCTTTTGCGATTCAATATTCCACTTATGCGGACGCTGCCTTTTCCACTTCTTCGGCCCAGGTTTCTATATCAACGGCCTCGGTCCTTCAGGGCTCCACCCGGACTTATCTGCTCTCCGGGCTGACGCCGGAAACCACATATTACCTGAGAATATGGACCAGGGATGAGGCCATGAACTGGTCCGCCGGTTCCAACCAGACCGCAGCACAATCCAGCGCCGGCCTCGCCAATGCGATAAGCGGCCGCGTCCGCATGGCTTCCGGAGACGGCATAACAGGCGTTTTAGTGGAAGCTTTCGATGACCTGGCCGGAGAAATCAGGCGCGCGAGCGCCTATTCGCTGGCTGACGGAAGCGGCAGTTACAGACTTGAAGGGATAAATCCCGGCCTTTACAGAGTGAAAGCCGCATGGATTGTGAACGATGTCGAGAGCTCCGTTTCCAAAGACAATATTCCCATGGGGGTGAGCGGTGTGGATTTTGATCTCGAAATAAATTACACTCTCGCCAGTATTTCCGGACAGATAGGCCCGCTGAGCCTGCTTTCCAGCCGCAGAAGCAGATTTTCCTCAGCCTCGTCGTCCGATCCGGAAGCCCCTGCCGTAGAGATTTACCAGAAGGGAATAAGGATAGCAAGGGTTCTTTCCGGGCCGGACGGCAAATTCAGGGTTTCCAACCTCCTTCCCGGCAGATATTCGGTCAGGGCGTTCAACGGGCTGGAGTACGCAGACATGAAGGAGGTGATACTGGCGGAAGGGGAGGAGTTAAAACTCAAGCTTGTATGGGACCTGCTTCCGGTGGACAAGGTATATGCGTTTCCCAATCCTGCCAGAGACAGCGTTGTGATAAGGTTTGAAACCCTGGCAGCGGAGACCGAAGTGCTTATTTTTGACGTGGCCGGAACACTGGTAAGAAGTTTTCCTGACCCGGAAATCGCCTTCATGGGCGGAGGCGTGCGGCATGCCAATTGGAATCTTAATAATTCACAAGGCGAAAAAGTGGCTTCCGGAGTCTATCTTTTCATGGTAAAGGCTAAAGACTCTGCCAGCGGACAGGCCGGGCGGGTGGTGAAAAAACTTGCAGTCATCCGTTGAACCAAGAGCTCAGGGGAGTAAGGGAGGAAGGGATGAGGGGATGAGGGAAAAGGTTGACGTTAAACGTTGGATGGGAGACGTGAAGGGTAAAGAGAGAAGGTCGGAAGTAAGAAGGTTATAAGGTTTTTGCAATTCCAACGATTCAACGCAGTTTTTTAGTTGTACGCCGGTTTTCTTGTGACATGGCGTCTGGTGACTTGGTGACTCTGCTAATATGCGCACTGCTATACTGATACTGGCGATAATGGGCTCTTTGGGCGGCGCTGTTTTTGCGGCCGACTCGGCAAGCCTTCAGTTCACTGTTCCTGCGCCGGATCCTGCAATGGCAGGCGAGGATGTCGTCATTCAGGCCCTTGCCGTCAACTCAGGCACGCGGAAATGGGACAAAGGAAGCTTTTACTGGGTCGCCGAGATATATGACATGGAATACAATTTTGTGACCAAAACCGAGGAATTTTTTTCGCAGGAAGAAGTGGCACCGGGGGCTGTGGCTGCTGCTGCTCTTAAATTCCATATTCCGGAGACATTCACGGGCCGCAGGTTTTACAGAATTTTTCTGGTTAAGGACGGGGTGCAGATTATAATATCGGATTACAGGGCTTTTCAGATAACCGAGAAAAAACTGCAGGCGCCCGAGCTTGAAAAATACAAGATGGGCGGGGATGTGACCATAACCTACAAGAATTCGAACAGGGGCAACTGGAAGGGTCACAGCGGCACCACCAACGCTAATATCATAGGGAAGGTGGGCGAATCCTCCTTTCTTTTCAACACATATCTCCTTCACAACAGCCAAAAGCTGGTGGACCCCTACATAATACTTCTCAATTATTACGCGCCATGGGGCATCATGTCCCTCGGAGATATTTCACCGGCGGTGAGCCCGCTGAGCGTGTACGGACAGGGCATGAGAGGGGGATTGCTTGAACAGCAGAAGGACCGGTTTTTCTGGACGGTTTTCGGCGGCAGGAGCGTCACCGCGCTGCCCGGCACGCTGACGATGAACGGACGCTACGAGAGGCAGATGTACGGAGTCAAAGCCGGAATAAACATACTGCCTTCCCTCAAGCTTTATTCGAATTATGTGATAGGCTCGGACGTTATTTCTTCTTTGAGCTTCAATCCCGCCGGCGAAAAGTACGCCGGCCCCACTCTGACGCCCCAGAAAAATCCGGTCTACGGAATAGGATTAAACTGGGAGCCTTCATCCAAATTTTCTTTTCTGGCCGATTACCAGAACAGCGAATATGTACGCGACACGACTTCAAATCAGCCGGGGGAGAAGGATTCCGCATGGAGGGCCGAAGGGAGATGGAACACCGAACTTCTGAAACTGAAAACCGCGGCGCAGTACACCGGCCCCAAGTTCATGGCCTTCGGCAGCCCGTCCGCCGTAACGGACCGGATGACTTATGAAGGCAGCCTCGGGCTTTACCCGATCCGGTGGATGGCGCTGTCGGCGGCGCTTAACCGCTACAGCGACAACCTCAAAAACGACCCGTCAAAAGTCACGACCACACAGACCCTTATGACCTTCGGCAATTCGGTGACGGCGTCATTCGGAACCGTTTTCAACTTCCTGTATTCAGCGAATACGGCGGTGGGCAAGCCGAGGGTTGCCCAGGACAACCGCACCACAACCATGAATTTCGGCATCAGCCAGCCGCTGGGTTCACAGAGCCTGGGCTTCGGTTACCAGATAAGCAGGTTTACGGATAATAATAAACTCGCGCATGACCTGGATTCCACCATGTTTTCCCTTAGCGCGGTGCTTAAGCCCTTTTCGCAGTTTTCCTGCTCACTGAGCGCCGTAACATCCAGCGCTAAAGATATAGTGGATTCTTCCGCCAATAAGAATAATTCCTACTCGGCCAGCGCAGCTTATGTGATGCCCGCCAGGCGGCTTGCCGTCCAGATGTGGGCCACGAACAGCGCCAACAAAAACGACTCGCTCGTGGCACGTTCAGACAGCAGCACTCTGTCGGTCAATTCGGAGGTCACCTGGATACGCAACGCGCAGTCCAGCATAGCTTTAGGGGTCGGGCGCCGCAGCACCGAAGACAAGATAGACAGCGCCAGAAGTTCCTGCGAAATCTCTGCCCTGGTCAGATACCGGTATTCGTTTTGATCGGCAGGCTTCTTTGTATCGGTGTCGGAGGGCAGGGTTTCTGCGGTCTTTTACTTTTTCAGTTCCCGGAGATATTTGGCCAGCTGGGTATCATTGGGGGATAGCCTGTAGGCTTTCAGCCAGACTTTTCTGGCCTGTGTCAGGTTTTTGAGCTGGAAATAAGCCGAGCCCAGCCGCTTTAGAGCGGTCACGTCGTTAGGCTCAAGCGCGAGTATGGAACTCAGTTCTTTCACCGCAAGGTGGTACTTCCCTTCATAAATATTGTGCAGGGCCACATTCTGTTTGTACTGCATTATGCCGATGCCGGGCGGCAGGCTTTCATCATTGACCAGCTTCTGGTGGAGGCTTATGAATAATTCAAGCAACTCCTTGAGCTTTTTATTTTTTGGGTTTAATTCTCTGGCATAGCGCAGCGCGTCATGGGCCAGATGAGGATCTTCGGGCTCGCACAGATAAGCTTTGATTCCGATCGCGGCAATTCGCCAGGACTTGCTATTCGAGGGAAGAGATGGGACGATTTCCGAAATTTTGCCCAGTTGTTCCTGGAAATCCTTGTAAGCGGTGTTTGTCGGATCCTGACTGAGTATCTCGTTCAGTTTGCGGTATGCTTTAAGATATTTTCCGCCTGCTATCAGGGGATTGATCGTTGCGCGCGGTTTGTTTATTTCATCCAGTTTACGGCGTGCTTCCCCGATCATTTTTTTTGCCGTTATCTGGTTGGAGTCTATCTGCAGCACCTGGTTCCAGCTTCCTATGGCTTTATCATACTCCTTCATCCTGTTGTATTTAAAACCCTTATCGTAGTATTGCTTCATAAGTCCGTAGTCTGAATCCTGCGGCTGGCCTTCTTCGGCAGATTGCTGCGGGTAGGCGCACGCAACAGCCATAAAAAACAGTAACAGCATTTTAAAAACAATAATTTCAGACTTTGCCATGCTCTACCCTGAACCCTATACCCTAGTCCCTCAACACCGTTATTTCTATCCGCCGGTTTTTTCGACGGCCTTCTTCGGTCGCATTGTCGGCGACAGGGCGGTATTCCCCGTAACCCAGGGCAGTGAGACGATCCGGCGCCACTCCCTGTTTTGTCAGAAAATCTATAACGGAGAAAGCCCTGGCCGCTGAAAGTTCGCGGTTTGTCTTATGCCGGCTTTTTATGAGTTTCAGGCTGTCTGTATGCCCATCCACTATGACAGGGTTATCCAGGTCTTTCAATCCTTCCGCCACGGTTTTTAAAATCGCGTCTGCCTCCGGCTTCAGATCCGCGGAGCCTGAGGCGAAAAGCACGGGAGAAGAAAAGACCAGATTCATCTTTGTCGTCGTAATCTCCATCCCCAGTTTGCCCAGAATTATTTCCTCCTTGAGCCTGGTCTCCATTATTTTAGCCGCATCCGCCTCATTCAGTTTTTTCCCCGCATCTTTTTGTCCGAGGTCATGCTGCATGACTGCCATGGCTTTTTCAAAGTTGGCTTCCTTGAGATTATAGCTGTATCCGAAAACCGCCGCAAAAAGAATGACAAGGCACGACATGAGGTCTGCATAGGGGATCATCCATAGATTGGCGGTTTTCTGATCGTGTGTCATTCTCTCAATATCACTACTTCTATTCTGCGGTTTTTTCTGCGGCCTTCGGCGCTCTCGTTTCCGGCGAGGGGACGGGATTCGCCGTAGGCCGCGGCAATGAGGCTTTCCTGCGGCATTTTAAAGTTTTCGGAAAAGTAATCTATGACAGCGGAGGCTCTCGCGGCGGAAAGCTCCCAGTTGTTTTTATATTCGACGTGTCCCACCGGGATGTTGTCCGTATGCCCTTCGACTATTATTTCGTTTTTCAGGCCGGTGATGCTTTTGCCCAGAGCGTCAAGCGCAATCCTGGCGTCGCGGGTAAGACGGGCCTGCCCTGAGCGGAAAAGAACCGGGGATGCCATCTTTATCCGTATCTGCTTTTCGGTCACTTCAACGCTGGCCATGGTTCCAAGGCCTGTTTCCGACAACTGCTGAGAGATGGTCTGCGCAGCTTCTTTTTCCTGGAATTTGCGGACTATTTTCTCGGCCTTTTTTTCCTTCGCTGCCTTTACCGCTTTTTTCTGGAATCCGGAGGAAAATCCTTTTTTGGTTTCCTCCGGAACGATATTAAAGACATAAAGAATCAGAAAAAAAAGCATCATGTTGGTCATGATGGCCGAAAGAACAACGAGCCACAGCGGATTGTCTTTGGAAGTCTCGGCGGAGGCTCTGTGAAGGAAAGGAATCATTTGGCAGTCCCTGTCCTTATTCGCAAATGCGTTGCGATGTAGGCGTCAAGCTTTTTTGACACCAGCCAGGGGATGTCGCCGGCATGTATGGCCATCGTGCCTTTGGCTATTATTTCCCGGTTGAGCATTTCTTCTTCTGAATAGTAGTTCAGCTTGCCCGCCACAGGCAGGAAAATGAAATTGGCGGAAAAAATTCCGTAAAAGGAAGCGGTCATGGCTATGGCCATGGATGAACCCATCATCTGGGGATCCTGGATATTTCGCAGAACCTGCACGACTCCCACCAGGGTTCCCAGCAGGCCGAAAATCGGGGCGAACGTCCCGGCGGACTGGAAGACTCCGGCAAGCTGCTGGTGGCGCAGGCGGGTCATGGCGATGTCCCTTTCAAGCCTGTCCCTGAGGACATCTTCGTCAAGGCCGTCCAGCAGCATTTTTACTCCGTCTGCCAGAAACGGATGGGGCAGGGAGGGTATATCATCCTGGATCCGGTCTATCCCCTGCCTGCGCGCTTTTTCCGCAAGAGCCACGATGGAAGCGATGAGCTCGGCAGGTTTTGCGCGTTTCGGGGGAAAAATAACCTTCCACGCCGCGCTTGCGACCCAGCGCAGGGCCGACCACGGGTAGGAAATCATTATAGAGCCGGCAGTGCCGCCGAAGATGAGTACTATAGCTTCCCAGTTTAAAAGAATCCGGAGCATGCCTCCGCTCTGCAGCACAAAAACAATCGCACCGATACCGCAGAAAACTCCCATCAAAGTCATTATGTCCATCGTTTTATCACCTCATCCCCGGTTCTTGCCGTCTTTTCACGCTCTGCGGCTTTGAAAGGACTGGCCGCACCCGAAAGAAAGGCCTCTGGCCATCATAAGGGGTGCCAACATTTTTAAGCATTACCCGTCTCTTTCTGCGCTGATTCGGGCTGCGCCGGCGGAGGAGCAGGCGGTACGTTGCCGGAATTATCTTCCGGCGCCGGAGGAACGGATGCGGTCTGGGTTTTGAGCGTGACAAATCCTTCTTTTACAAGCTGTTTGAGGACTTCGGCAACCCGTTTCCTGTCCGTCTTGACCGCGTTTTCCGTCACATTGACGGTCATGTCCATCTCCTGGCGGAGTCTTTCCTGCATGCCCGAAGGAAGTCTGCCCGTGAATTTTTCCGAAAAATCGGCGCTTTTCAGAGCCCTTGCAAAAATCCTCATAGGCACCCGTCTGGCCAGCATCTGGGCGTGTGCCGGTTCCAGATAAGCCAGGTCAGAGAAGCGAACGATTAAGCCGGAAATACGTTCTGCGGAGGTTTCGTCATATTCCCTGACAATGGAGATGACCTCATCCTGAACTTTTTCAGGCGCCATTTCAAGAATGCCTGTCATTTTATCTTCGCCGCCTATGACATAATCCAGTTTGGAAAGAATATTTTTTTCAAACTCCCGCACTTTATCCTCGGGTATTTCAGCTACTTTGGAAAGGTGTGACAGAGCCTGCACGCTTTTGGGATAAAGGATGTCAATCAGCTTTGCAGCCACAGGCTTGGGGGCATAATTAAGAATTACCGCCGTTGCCTGGAAGGGCATTTTTTCAAGGAGAAATGCGAGGTTGGGTATATGCCTTTCCTCTAAAAACCAAAACGGCGGTTTTTCGCCGGTTTTGGATATGGATGTCTCTGATTCGGCTGTTTCGGTTTTGGAAGCCCGGGCGATTTCCGGGGATAATTCATCTTCAGTCCGTTCCGTGCCTCCGCCGGCGGCGTTTCTGGCGCGAAGGACTTCTACCAGGCCTGCGAGCGATGCGGAAAACGGGCTGAAAAATATCCTCACAAGAACAACCAATACGGCCGCGGCGCATACGAGCCAAAGAAGATTCCATAAATCAGGTGGACGGAGCAGATCAGCCGCCGAAAAGTTTCTGGCCTTGCGGAAGCTCATTTTTTCCACGGTTATAAGGTCTTCCCTGTCGGCGGGAATACCCAGAAGCCCGGCAGCGAGTTTGCGGGCCAGGTCCACGTCCTCCTGGGGAAGGGTTTTGTCAAGAATCATTGTGGCGTTGATGCTTTTAACCATCGTGAGAGATGATGCAAGCGACGGTTCGCCGAGAGTGTCTTTTGCCGGCACGCCCGGCATGAGTTCGGGCTGGGGCCCGCTTTCCTCCTCCTTAAGCTTGGCGGATATTATGATTATTATGTCGTCGGTGCCCAGGGCTTCGGAAATTACAGTCCGGACTCTTTTTTCCAAAGAGCTTTCCAGGGCGAGCTTGGCCTCCAGTGTTTTGGGCGTGGATTGCGCGGCATGGGAGACCGGCCCTGCGGATAAAATAGACAATATGGGAATAAATGCAGGCAATAAAAATTTTTTCATAATTAAGCGTCCTTAATCAGTGAAATGGTCGGACAAATGATTCAAAAAAATAAACTTGTAAAAGTATAGCAAAAATATATATGTTGCAAAAAATATTGTAAAAATATTAACAAAATTGCTGAAGATACCGCAGGATACTGTAAGACGGCTCAGCCTTTATCTCAGAGCGCTTAAGCGTCTGCAGTCAGATGGAACGGCTATGGTATCTTCAGGAAACCTTCAGAAAGTTCTCGGAGTTTCGCCGTCGCAGTTCCGCAGGGACCTTTTGTATTCATGCCGGCAGCCACGGTTGCGGCGGGTGTTATGAATATATCCGGCAACTGCTTTCCGGGAGGCGATTTCCGGGGCTGTATAAACGTGCTTCTAACCGCGGTAATGATTGCGCTCGTCCTGGTGATAACAGCCGCTTTTGTTTCTTCCGGACTGAAAATTTCTGCCTGCAAAAACGGAGCGGTTGAATCCTGAAATAGCAAGCCTGCCAAAGCATTTGCTATTCTTATCTCAGGGCCCTGACCAATATCTAACATCTAATATCTATTTTTTTATCTGTTGTTCGCCGGAGATTGCGTGTCCATATTCAGAAGGAAATCAATCGATGCGCTGATGATTGAATCAGCGGTCAAGGGACACAAACTGAAGCGCGTGCTCGGCGCATTCGATGTCACCATGGTGGGGATAGGCGCCATAATAGGCGCCGGAATCTTTACATTGATCGGCACAGCCGCAGTCGGCTCTTCCAGCGGGTATGCTGCCGGGCCTTCGCTCGTAATCTCGTTTATCATCACCGGGATAGCCTGCGGTTTCACGGCGCTCTGCTACGCGGAACTGGCGGCCATGGTCCCGATTTCAGGCAGCGCCTACACATATACGTACGCTACCATGGGCGAGCTTGTGGCATGGATAATAGGATGGGACCTCATCATAGAATACGCCATCGGAAACGTGGCTGTCGCCATAAGCTGGTCAGGTTATTTCAATGATTTTATTAAAACCGCATTCGGTCTGAACATCCCGGTCTGGCTCAGGATAGATTACAGGTCATTTATACAGGCGGGCCTTGATCTTACAGCCGTACCACATGTTTTGGGAATCCCGCTGATTTTTAACATGCCGGCAGTCGGCATCGTCCTGGCTTTGACTGCTCTGCTCGTGATAGGGGTAAGAGAAAGCACCCGGTTCAATGACGTGATGGTCGGGCTCAAGCTTGTGATACTCGCGGTTTTTATCGGGCTTGGGATTTAGTATTTCAATCCTGACCATTGGGTCCCTTTCGCTCCCGGAGGATGGAAGGGGGTGCAGGTGGGAGCCGCAACGATATTTTTCGCTTATATCGGCTTTGACGCCGTATCCACCATGGCTGAGGAGACAAAAAACCCGAAGCGGGACATGCCTATAGGAATAATGGGCTCTCTGGCCGTATGCACCGTGATATACATACTCGTGACCATGGCGCTTACCGGGATGATGCCGTTTGGCGAGCTCAGGAACAAGATAGAGGAGCCGCTTGTGGCCGCTCTGGAATACAATCATGCCAGTCCGTGGTTTATAGGCCTTATATCTTTCGGTGCCGTAGTGGCCAATGCCGCGGTTCTGCTTGTTTTCCAGATGGGGCAGCCCCGCATATTTTTTTCGATGAGCAGGGACGGGCTCCTGCCCGCATATTTCGCAAAGGTCCATCCTAAATACAAGACGCCTTATGTGGCAACCATCTGGACCGGCATTGTTGTGGCAGCCCTTTCATCGTTCTGCAATCTTGATGAAGTGGCTGACCTCTGCAACATAGGAACGCTTTTTGCGTTTACGCTTGTCTGCGCAGGAGTCATAATACTGCGCTACAAGGAACCGCACCGGCTTAGACCGTTTAAAGTCCCATGCGGCATCCTGTTCCCTGTGCTCGGCATAGTTTTCTGCCTTTTTCTGATGAACGGGCTTGATAAAATCACCTGGCTGCGCTTTATAGGATGGCTTCTTCTGGGGCTTGTGATATATCTTTTCTACGGAAACAGGAAGAGCGTCCTGAGAACAACAGGGGGTATACACCCTCGCTGAGCTCGACCTCTGGTCGCACCCGAAACAAAGCCTGTGGCCATCAAAGGGTGTCGGGTGCGCACTTTCAAAGCGCCAGAGGCTGAAAGTGCGGCGGAGCCGAGCGGTTCCCCAGAGGGGACCCTATCCGGTCCGGGGGGAGCGGATAGCGATTAGGGGGGGATTACCGCATCCTTTTACGATGTGGATGACAAGTCAAAACGCGTTATCCTGCTTGCCATTTGTCGGCGCTCGGAGAAAACTTACCGGTAGTTTTAAAAAGCTGGTTCCTTTTTGAAAAAATAAAAGTTGAGACGAGAAAATAGTATTGTGATCGGATTCCCAATTATGGAAAGATTTATTCAATCAGCAGTCAGATGTTTATTCATGATAGCAGCACTGATGTTTGGGGGCATTCTTCCGGCATTTTCTGCCGATTTGCAGACATTTACCAATGGAAAATTGATGGATGATCCGGCAAATGACGGGGACAGCTTTCTTGTGGAAGCTGACGGGAAATCTTTTCGTGTTAGACTTTATTTTGTTGACTGTCCTGAAACCGTAATTTCTTTTAATAGTGACGCACAGAGGGTCAGGGAACAAACACGTTATTTCGGATTGTCCGTTGCAACACGAACCATTCATTTCGGTAATGAAGCAAAAAC
>JBDRGJ010000340.1:0-2387 GCA_043817835.1 bacterium | reverse complement strand
TTCTGAGGCCAATCAAGGCTTTCCCCTCCCATGGCAGTAACCAGACGATCCAGGGACGTAGGGTTTTCCGGGTCATCAAACTGATTTACTTCCGGGGGACGCACAAGCAGACAACCATAATAGCACGCCACTTTAAGCCCGTTGAGAGAGTGCTTGAGGGCTTTTCGGATTTTGTCAATCTCCACATCTTCAAGAAGCACTTCTACAAAATGGCGAACACGCACTGAGCCGTCATAATCCTGACCAAGCACTTCGCTCACGTGCTCACGGACTTTGGGGTGGTGCAGAACTTCGTGGTTCGCCATTTTCAGCATGCTGTAACAGGCAGCGCAGGTAACAACAATATCAAGTCCCATTTTCTGCGCACGAACCAGATTGGCGGCCGGCAATGAGGCTGCCAGCACCCGGTCAGTCTGGTGAGCAGGGGTGGTGCCGCAACAGATCCACCCTCCAATCTCGGCCAAATCAATCCCCAGGGAGCGGGCAACTGCTACACATGATGCATGCTGCTCCCGGGCAGTAGAATCTGATGCGCATCCAGGATAATATGCGTATTTCATTTTTGGTTTTCCTTCTCGCGCCTCACTGAATCAAAAATGCGTTTTGCTATTTTCCGGTCAGCCCCCCGGGGAGGCAGAAGCGCAATTTTTCTCTTCTTGAGCATAACCGGGAATTTGTCCACGTCTTTCATGTAAGTTTTCGTGCCGATCTTATGAGCAGCGATCATACCAAGGTCATAGGTGCGTCCAAAAAATTTTACGGTTTTAAGAAAGACCCGGTTAAAAAGCGGCATGTTGCCTTCCGGGGCTGGCGTTCTCTGCTCCACTGCTAAAGCCCGCAAGGCGTCGATTGCCGAGGGAATATCGATTCCCATGGGGCAGCGGACAAAACAGGTTTCACAGGATACACACATCCACACAAGATCGCTGGTAAGCAGCTCATTTCCTGCGCCCAAGTGTAACCGTCTTAGGAGCTCTGAAGGTGGAGACACGGTAAGGTTGGACACGGGACAACCGCTGTCACACTTCTTGCATTGGAAACAGACGCTCAGATCTACATCCGCCATTTTTTCCACCGTGCGGAGGAGTCCTTGAGATGTTTTGTCTTTTTTAACTCTGATTGGCATGATGTATATTTTCCCTAATCACTAATGGTCTCCGGCTCTGCCGGACCTTCATCATCCCAGTACACTTCTATTGTTTCAGAAGCTGAATGAGCCCCCGTACTGGGGGCTACTTTGCGATAAACTCGTTCCGGTGATCGGCGCGCCCCATCAACCGTCAATAGCTCGTCCACTTTGATACCAAAGAGACGCTCATTTTCAACCAGGTAAGGAAAAATCAAATTCCAGTCCTTCCTGGTGAGCGGGAGAAACACCCCTCCGTTTAATTGCTCATCCACAAGTATTTTATTAGGATCACGAATAAAAGCAGCACCCCCTGATGATAACGAAAAGAGGTTGCTCCCCGGATAGGGTTCCACCAAAGGGATAGTCTGTCCCTCGTCATCAAAGGTAACGGCGTTCAGAATAACAAATCCCCCGCCATTATGGGGATCACCAGCCATAAAGGACTCGCCCAGAAAATCAAGACAGGTTTGATTAATAACGACTCGTGGTTTCCCCACTGAATTAATAAGGGGCCGACCGGCTGCGTTCCCTAACACGTAGACCTCGCCACCCTTGGCACCATACATGAATGTCTGGCCGACGTCGCCGTGGACAACCAGTTTTCCGGCTTTTATGATCTGACCAAGCTGGTCCTGGGCATTGCCGTGAACGGTGATCGTCAACCCATCGATGCCCGAGCTCAGGTAATCTCCTGAGCTGCCGTATACGTCTATAGTGACATCTTCGGTTTCCGGTCCCAGACCACAGCCGATAAACCGCTGGCCGGAACAACCAAAACAGATAAAATGCCGCCACCCTTTCATATAAGCATCCATAAGAAGCGATGCATCAGACTCATTGCCTTCCGGAGGGAAATGTTTTGCGTTTATTACCAGCGTCTTCTCCTCACGGCTCGGCGGCCTCAAGGTCTTGCGGGTTTCAAAGTCGATGCGGCGATATAGCTTTGGCTCACCTTCATGGTTATCCAAGGCGGGGAGGCTGCTGAAAAACCGATCCAGCTCACTGCGCACGATGTGGATAAGGTGATTGCGCTTTTTTTCACCCGTCGGGTATTTGCGATCGTTAAGGAGCGTAAGACCTTGGATTGCAGTGGCCGTGTTGTTTGGGTCTTTTGCCAGACCAGTAATTATTTCACACGCTGTCCGGATATCGTCAAAAGACCAGGAGGGAATTTTGTCGCGAACATACTCAAAAAGAGCGACAGGGTTACCGGTTTCAAGGCGAACCCGCAACTCCTTTTCCACCTCGATATCTTTCG
>JBDRGJ010000339.1:0-2639 GCA_043817835.1 bacterium | reverse complement strand
CGTGTTGGATTTTTCCTCCCAGGCCACGTAAAAATCATTGTCCCTGTCATAATAGCCTTGGGCATAGGACGGATGCGCCCCGAAAGGCTCTACCACTACGGCGTTTACGATTATCCCCGGTATCAGGGTGCGGTTGGGGTCGGAGCGGATAACTTTTTCCGAAACAAGCTCTTCAACAACCACAATCACGTTTTTCGAAGCGAACGCCGCTTCCTTCTGTACGCCCATCAGCCCCCATATCTGCGTATTGCCCTGTTCGTCCGCGCGCTGGGCGTGGATGATGGTCACGTCCGGGAGCAGAGCCGGGACAGCGGCAAGAGTTTCTCCCGTGAAAGGACAGTCAACGGTTTTAATGCGCGGGTTTGCCCGCGGCATGTCAGTGCCCATAAAATCGCGCAGCGGCCAGAACGGCAGTCCGGCGGCACCGGCTGAAAAGCGGGCGACCATGCCGAAATGCGAATACTCCTCGATTTCCAGAGGGACGGACGTCTTTCCCTCCACCGCCGCCCTGAAAGCGTTCAAAGAGCCTACTCCCGGGTTGCCTGCCCAGGAGAAGACCAGTTTTTTTGCGCAGCCTGCGGCAATCATCTGGTCGTAGATGAGGTCGGGGGTCAGACGGCAAAGGGTCAGGTCTCGCCGCTTCTGCCTGATAATCTCGTGCGCTGCCGCAAAACATATCAGGTGAGTAAACCCCTCTATTACGACGGTTGAGCCGTCTTTGACATAAGAGGCTATCGCCTCTTTCATGCTCATCACTTTCATGATTTTGCCAGCTCCTCAAGGCAGTTATCAATAATCTTAAGCCCTGTGTCCACATCATATTCATCTATAACCAGTGGCGGGGCCAGGCGGATGGTGCTCTCTCCGCATGACAGGAGCAGAAGCCCTTTGCCGAAAGCCTTCAGTTCAAGCGCGTGCACAAGGTCTTTGGCAGGTTCCTTTGTCTGTCTGTCCTTGACGAATTCTACGCCTATAAAGAGGCCTGTGCCTCGGATGTCTCCGATGACCTGATATTTTTCCTGCAGCTTCTTTAAGCCGGAGAGAAGACGCTCTCCCATGACGCGGGCGTTTTTCATGAGCCCTGACTCCACCAGGTCCAGAGTCTCCAGCGCGGCAGCGCAGGCCACGGGGTTTCCGCCGTAAGTGCTGCCATGTGAACCGGTTTCCCACTTCATAACGGATTCCCTGGCGATTATCGCGCCTATGGGCATTCCTGAACCGAGGCCTTTCGCGGTCAGCAGCACGTCCGGCTCCACGCCGAAATGCTCGGCTGCCCACATCCTGCCGGTGCGGCCCACGCCGGTCTGTATTTCGTCGAACACCAGCAGGATGCCGTGTTCGGTGCAGAGCGCGCGCAGTTTTTTAAGAAACTCCGCCGGCGGTATGATATAGCCCCCCTCGCCGAGCATAGGTTCGATAAATACCGCCGCCACGTCCTGCGGCGAGACCTGCCTGCCGAAAAGCTCGCGGCGGATATAATCCAGGGCGTATTCCGAAACATCCTTTTCGCCGGCTGCAGGGCGGTATGGGTTCGGATATGGGACATGGTGCACTCCCGGCAGAAAAGGCCCGAAATGCGCCCGCTGTTTTACCTTGCTGCAGCTGAGGCTCATGCCGCCGTATGTGCGTCCGTGAAAAGCGCCGCGGAAGGCTATGATGTCGGAACGGCGCGTTGAATCGCGCACCAGCTTGATGGCACCGTCCACCGCTTCTGTCCCGGAGTTGGTCAGGAACACCCGGCTTTTGGCCTTCCATGGGGCAAGCTTTGCCAGCCTTTCGACCAGGTTTGCCATGCCTTCGTAATAAAAATCCGTGCCGCAGATGTGAAAAAACTTTCCTGCCGCCTGACGGACGGCTTCAACCACTTTCGGGTGGGCGTAGCCGGTCGATGAAACGGCTATTCCGGCCATAAAATCCAGGTACCGGTTGCCGTCGACATCCTCCACCATCGCGCCCTTTCCGTGGGAAACCACAAGAGGATATTCCTTTATATAGGAAGTGGATGAATACTCTCTGTCCCTTTTGACGATATCGCGTGCCTTGGGACCGGGCGGAGAAACCAGTATCCGCGGGTAGTTGCGGGACCCCTTATCGCTGACATGCTCCGGATTATGAACAGTTTTTATATTTTGAGCATTCATGGTATTTTTCTCCATCCGGCAGGCTGATTGCCTACAGTCTATCCACCTGAGAAACGGCAGTTTCCAAAGCTGTCTGAAAAAGGCGCACTATTTCCGAAATTTCATCTTCCGTGATAACGAAAGGCGGCCCTATTACTACGAGGTCACCGTCGGTTCCGTCAGCCTGTCCGGTGTTGGGCCAGACCACAAGCCCTGCGGCCTGCGCCGCCTCCGTGAATATCTCGGCAAATCTGACTCGCCGGGGGAAAGGAGTGCGGGTTTGCTTATCCTTTACAAACTCGATTCCGGCGAAAAGGCCCCGGCCGCGGACATCTCCGATGTGCGGGAGTTCGAGCGTCTCCCGCAGTTTTTCATGCAGCAGGAGTCCCATCCTAGCGCATCTGTCTATCAGTTTGTTCGCTCTGATATAGCCCAATGCTGCCAGGCCTGCCGCGCAGGAAACCGGATGCTGGGAAAAAGTCTGATTGTGAAGCGGAGCGCCCGAACCTTTTGCAATGA
>JBDRGJ010000338.1:0-3512 GCA_043817835.1 bacterium | reverse complement strand
GGAAGCTGGTTGTAGTTGTTCAAAATCTTTGTGATTTTATTTTAACGGAGAAACTGTGATGATTGAAGCTCTAAAACAGCAATTTAAGCCGGATATGCCGTCGGAAGAAAAGCTCAATAAAACCAGGGAGTTCCTGCAGATCCTGGCTCTGAAAACGCTTGCAGATAACAATGCTTTCGACAATCTCGCTTTCACAGGCGGCACTGCTTTGAGGATTCTTCATAATATTCGCCGTTATTCTGAGGACCTGGACTTCTCGCTGGTCGGCAGAAAGGGCTATGATTTCACGGCGGTCAATGCCGGTCTGCTCCGGAGCTTCAAGCTTAACGGCCTGGACGTTGAAAGCAAGCCGAAGATTGAAGAAACCGTTCACTCCGCATTTCTGAAATTCAGCGGCCTGCCGCATAAACTCGGACTTTCCATGCAGAAGGAGCAGGCTTTATTCGTAAAACTTGAAGTAGATACCAATCCGCCCGAAGGCGGCAAAACAGAGAGTGCAATTATCAATAAGACTTATCTTTTCAGCGTGAAACATTTCGATCTGCCCTCCATGTTCGCGACAAAACTGCATGCCTGTTTTTACAGGCGGTACGTAAAGGGCCGGGACTTTTACGATTTTTTATGGCACCTTGGCAGCAAAACACGGCCTAACTACACGCTGTTTAATAATGCCGTCAGGCAGACTGAGGGCAAAAGCTCCGGCATTGACGAAGCGAATCTTAAAGATTTTCTGTTGAAAAACATCAAACGGATTGATTTGAACGCTGCACGCAAAGATGTCGAAAAATTTCTGGAAGACAAATCTGAACTCAACCTCTTCACTTCAGAGCTTATACAGCAGGCAATAGTGTCTGCTTATTCGGGGTAAGGCAAGGCGGCAGAAGTCTAAACGGAACCTGTAATATAAAATAGACACGTGTCAGTTAAATATGACACAGGCCATAATGACGGCGGGAGCATATAAGGTCGCAAGGTCACCGGTCCCGCCTGAGAGACGGGCAGGCACCAGGTCACAAGATTAAATCGCGGGGGAAAGATTCCAGCCATAACGGAAAGTGAGGGGTTTCAGAGGAATTAATCAGACAGGCAAGACGGTTCCCGAACCGGATCCCGTTGCAACCGGAAAGGGGTGATGCTGTCGAATTGTTCATCAGGCGCAATTTCATATAATTTACTCATGCGAGACACCAGCCCCAAGGCCCAACAGGTATACTTCCGGACGCTGAGAGAGATGCCGCCATGGAAGAAGTTCCGGGTGATAGACGGCCTGAATTCGGCGATAAGGGAGATAAGCCTGGCCGGGATAAAAACGCGGCACCCGGAATTTTCCAAACGTGAAATTTTAAAAGCGGCGGCCGCTTTATGGCATGGCAAAGAACTGGCTGACAGGGCTTACAAAAACATATGAACACTGAAGGTCTGACCGTCCTGAAAGCTGTTGTCGACGCGCTGGAGGCCAACGGGATACATTACATGCTGGGAGGCTCGTTCGCCAGTTCCTTCTACGGCATCCCAAGGGCCACGTTTGACGCGGACATTGTGGTCGAAACAGCTTCAGCCGACGCTGAACGGCTTTACGCTTCTTTGAAAGACGCTTTTTACGCCGACCCTGAAGATATTTCCGAAGCTGCGGCAAAACAAAGTTCGTTTAACCTCATACATCTCGAGACGGCGTTTAAGGTGGATATCTTCCCGTTAAAAACCGACGAGTATTCAAAGCAGGCCTTTGCCCGCCGCCGCAAGCAGCCGCTTTTCATGGAGGGCGGCGCGGCAATCTGGCTTCAATCCCCGGAAGATGTGATAATAAGCAAGCTTTTGTGGCATAAATCAGGCGGTGAAACCTCAAAAAACCAGTCTTCGGACATTTCAGGCGTGCTGAAGACCCAGGCCGGCGCCCTGGACATGAAGTACCTCAACTTCTGGCTTGAGCGATTGGGGCTGAGTGACCTGTTCCGGAAGATAGAATCCGGTTTTTAACCTTCCCCCCCATAAACGATGCGACAGGGGCCGTGTCCGGCCAGATGAGACAGATTTGTGATACGGGGAAAAGTTTAGGCGTGCCCCAACGCAGGGCTTGTAGGACGGACTATACTTTCAAACCGCCACAGGGGCTGAAGCACCGTTCTGATGGGCCAGCGGCCCGGAGACGGTGCGGTCAGAGACCGTACGGTTGAACCGCCCTATCCAGCCCGAGGCGTTAGGTGTGAGGCGTGCGGAAGACCCTATCCGGTCCGGGAGGTAAGATATGGGTGCGATAAGGCTCAGGGGTAACACATGGTGGATAGACTATTATTTTCACGGCAGGCGCATGAGGGAGCCGGTCGGAGAGAGCAAGACCCTGGCAAAGCAGGCGCTTGCCAAAAGGGAATTTGAGATAGCAGCCGGGAAGTTTTATCCCGGAAAGAAGAAAGTCGTCATTTCTTTCGCTGAAATGGCCAGGCTTTACTGGGAGCGGTACGCCAGGCACAAGCGTGGCGCGAAAGTGGGCTCATACCTTGTCCGGAAGCTGGAGGATGCCTTCGGAGAGAAGCAGCTGGCCGCCATAGGGGGGTTTCAGACGTGGCTGATTATCTCAACGGGCTCAGGGAAAAGATAGCTCCCGCGACCGTTAACAGGTACCATGCCGTGCTCAAGAGCATTTTCAACAGGGCCATAGAGTGGGATGAGTTCTCGGGGCCCAATCCCGCGGCCAGGGTCAGGATGATGCAGGTTCCGGGCCACAGGCTGCGCTTTCTGTCCAAGGAAGAGATGCACAGGCTTCTGGAGGCATGCCACCCGAGGCTCTACCCGGTTGTTGTCTGCGCATTGATGACCGGAATGAGGAAGGCCGAGATACTTGGCCTTGACTGGGAGAACACCGACATTGAGCATGATGTAATCTATGTGTTAAAATCAAAAAGCGGCAGGCCGCGCGAAGTGCTGATAGCCCCCCAGTTGAAAGAGGTTCTTGTTTCTCTGCGACCCAGGGCAAAGGGACCTGTTTTTGAACTGCCTGATATAATGCTGAGAAGATTCTTTGAAAAAGCCCTGAAGGACTCCGGGATAGCCAATTTCAGGTTCCATGACCTGCGGCATACCTTTGCCTCCCATTACATCATGAACACAGGGGATCTGCCCGCTCTCCAGCTGGCTTTGGGCCATGCCTCGTTCGCAATGACCCAGAGATATGCCCATTTAAGCAAGAGCCATCTGCGCAGGAATCTGGAGACGTTTTCAAAACAAATGGTCACAATTTGGTCACAAACGGGGGTTTTGGCCCCTGCCGGAAAAGTGGAAAAGTGCTTATAATATAGAAACTGTTTTGATTGCACATGACCCCACCGTATTTCCAATATCGGGGTCAGTGCCATACCCCCTGCCGGGGTTATGGGCGTGCACTTTGCCCTTAAGCAATTTCCCGTAGCGGGCAAAGTACTGCCCGCTGCCGCGGGCGTGTAGCTCAGCTGGGAGAGCGCTACCTTCGCAAGGTAGACCGTGAACGCCGGATCGACTCCCGCCTCCAACGCGCGCTC
>JBDRGJ010000337.1:0-2795 GCA_043817835.1 bacterium | reverse complement strand
ACCCGCGAAAAGCTGGCGGAATATGACCGGCGAGTTCTCGATTACGAACGCCAATTGTCAATAGCCCGGCGCGAATTCAGAGGTTTTAGATATTTTCAATATTTGACTTTGCTGTTTACGGAGATTTATCTGGACCGCCTCACCACCGATCCCCAGGCATTATTGTATGATCTGAACGGATTTCTGGCGGACGTAAAGCAAAACGAACCGGAAGCGGCGGATATTCCCACCTTTGAAATGAATGATCTGCGGCGGATGGCATTTTTTATGGCAACGGGAAGCGGAAAGACGCTTCTCATGCACGTGAACATCCGGCAGGTTTTGCACTATTTAAAATGCGGTCGGCATGCCGGCACCCTGGTGAGGCGTGCAGACGGCAGGGGTGAGTTTGATAACGTGATCCTCATAACACCCAATGAGGGGCTGTCCGCGCAGCATATCGATGAATTTCATGCAAGCGGCCTGAACGCAGGGTTGTTCATCGATGATCCTCAAGGCAGAGGAGACCTTTTCGGAACAAAGGTGAAGGTGATTGAGATCCACAAACTGGCGGAGGAAGCTTCCAGAGACGGTGTGAGCGTTGCACTGGATGAGCTGGGGACCGCAAATTTTATCCTGGTAGATGAAGGCCATAAGGGGACTGGAACCGAGGCGCGCGTATGGAAGACGCGGCAGCAGCAGCTCAGTGCGGACGGGTTCCTGCTGGAATACAGCGCAACCTTCGCCCAGGCCATCGCCGCCGCTGGGCCGCGGGCCAGGCAGACACTGGCGGGCGAGTATGGAAAGGCTATCCTGTTTGATTATTCCTATGCCCATTTCTACGGGGAGGGATATGGAAAAAATTTTAATGTCCTGAACCTGTCGAGGGCGCGGGCGGACCAGGCTCATGAACTCCTTATGGGCGGCTTGCTGACTTTTTATAACCAGTTAAATCTGTATCAAAAAAATGAAACCGCATACAGGAAATATAACATAGAGAAACCGCTCTGGGTGATGCTGGGCAGCAGCGTCAATGCCATTTTTACTCGCGATGGTCGCAGGCGAAGCGATGTGGCGGAAGTGGTGTTGTTTCTCAGGCGGTGTATAGAGGAAAAGGACTGGGCGGTAGAAACAATCAGGCGCATCCTTGATGGGGACAGCGGCTTTACCGATATGGAAACGGGTCTGGACCTCTTTTCCGCACATATCCATGAAATGAAGCGGCGAAGTCCCGAGACCCTTTACAGGGCAATTCTCAAGGATGTCTTTCATGGTTCGGGCGCTCTGGAGGTTTGGGAATTAAAAAATGCCGATGGGGAGCTTGGGCTCCGTGTTTCCGCTGCCGAGGGCGAGCATCTCTCTTATTTCGGAGTCATAAACATCGGCGATGTTGCCACTTTTCAAAAATATCTCAAGGAACACGCCGGCATGGATGTCCAGGAAGACCGTTTTTCACGGTCCCGCTTTGAAGAGGTGAACCGGGCGGAATCGCCGACTCATATTCTCATCGGCGCAAAAAAATTTATTGAAGGCTGGTCTAGCTGGCGTGTTTCATCTATGGGACTGCTCAATGTGGGCAAGGGGGAAGGGTCCCAGGTAATCCAGCTATTCGGCCGGGGGGTCCGGCTTAAGGGGAAAGATATGAGCCTTAAGCGAACAGAGGCTTTGCCGGATTCCACGGAGAAAGAAAGAGAGCAGAACCGTCGTCTTGAGACGCTCTATATCTTTGGCTGGAATGCCGATTACATCCAGACGTTCCGAAATATACTTGAACAGGAGGATATCGGCAGGGATTTCACAATCCAGGTAAAGCATAAGCACCCGTGGCCAAAAGATGAATTGCCGGTACCGCAAAAAAAGGCGGGATTTGATCTTTCGGCGCTGACCTGGACCCTGCGTGCGGAGGGGCCTGCGGTCGTCCTGGACATGATGCCGCGGATTGCGGGTTTTGTCGGTATGGGGGAATCCGCATCCATGACGGCGGGCAAAGCGGCTTCGGCCGTTGAGGTAAACTTCAAAGACAACAAATATTTTGAACTTATTAATTTCGATGAGCTATATTCAGAGATTATTGATTACAAAAGAACTCGCTGCTATCACAATGTTTATGTGCCGCGAGAAGCGATCGGATATATACTGAGGGATTATTGTAAAGCCGGTTTTTCCGCCGAAGACGCAAAGAAGCCGCTTTTGATTCAGGAAGCGGCAAGCAGGCTGGTGAAAAAGTATCTGGATCGATTTGTGCGCAGGATGGAACGCGAAGCAGAATTTCATAACACCGAACCGGCCTGGCTGGAACCTGACGATCGTGTGACTAAGGTCTATCGGGTGCGTGTAAAAAGGAATGGCTTTTTTAAACAGATTGAAAATTTGTTAAAGAAACCATTGATTGAACAGGATGCAGGCGAACCTGTCCCAAGGTTCTATATTGACTGGCATTTATTCAGCCCCATCCTTACAGAGGGCGGCAAGGAGTGGAAAAAGGCCGTATCGGTTAAACCCCCGGCGCTTGTAAAAACTGAAGCGGAACTGGTGAAAGACCTTAAAAATTTCTGGAAGACGAATCACAAGAATCAGACATTCAAGCATCTAAAGGTGTATCTTCTGAGAAACCTGCCCAAGGCCGGTATTGGGCTTTTTCATCGCAGCGGCTTTTACCCCGATTTTATTATGTGGCTGAGAAATATAAAGACCGGTGCAGTGCATGTGCGATTCATTGATCCTCATGGGCTGCACCACGGCGGTCTTTCGGGGAGTATTGATAAATTTGCGGCGCTTTCCAAACTAAAGGAATTCAGTGAGCTTCCTGATTTCAA
>JBDRGJ010000336.1:0-10125 GCA_043817835.1 bacterium | reverse complement strand
CTCGTCGCCGGCCACGTCTATGGATTTAGCCACGACCATTCCTCCCAGGGATATGATCGCCACCTCCGTCGTCCCCCCTCCCATATCCGCTATCATGCTGGCGTGGGGTTCTGCTATGGGCAGGTCGGCTCCTATGGCGGCTGCCATGGGTTCCTCTATAAGATAAACCTCCCTGGCCCCTGCCTGTTCGGCAGATTCCTGGACGGCGCGTCTTTCGACCTCGGTTATGCCCGATGGAATGCCTATCACTATCCTGGGGTGGAGAAGGCTTCTGCGATTGTGGACTTTGCGTATGAAATATTTGATCATCTCCTGCGTTATTTCAAAATCGGCGATAACACCGTTTTTAAGCGGCCTGACGGCCACGATATGGGACGGCGTGCGGCCCAGCATCTGTTTCGCCTCGGCTCCCAGGGCAAGGACCCGGCGGCTGTCCTTGTCTATGGCCACGACCGACGGTTCCCTGAGCACTATGCCCCGGCCCTTAACATAAACAAGGGTGTTGGCAGTGCCGAGATCTATGCCAATATCATTCGAAATAAGGCTGAAGATGTAATCAAGCATCCGTTTTTGATCCTCTATTCCTAGTGCTCTGACCGGATAATACGAGGCGTTTTGGCTGGGCGATTTTGCAGCCGAGCCGAAGCGACGCGAGGCGAGCATGCCGGCGGCATGTAAGCCAAGCGACGCAAAGGCGCAGGCCAAAAGCGTCCAGCCCATTCCTCATAAATTTCGCTTGAAAAATATGCGAAATTATCAGGGGTGGGGAAACCCGTCCCCGGCCGATTTCTTCGTTGCTCATCGCTCACATAGCTCATGCTATGCTCCCTCCTCGCGCCTCGAACTCAGCACAGGTTCGGGCTTCCAAAACACCTCATATTATCCGGTCAGAGCACTAGCTTCACAAGGGCGGTCTCGGCCAGGTCCCCCTTCCGGACTCCCGTCCGCAGGATACGGGTAAAACCGCCTGCCCTTTCCCTGTACCGGGGCGCAATGACATCGAACACCTTTTTGCAGGCGGCCTTGTTCCTGAGGATGCGCATTACTTCGGCGTACCCGCCCTTTTTCGCGCTGGTGATGACGCCCTCCACGACTCTGCGCAGCTCTTTGGCCCTGGGAACGGTGGTCTTCAACTGCTCATGCAGGAGCATGCTTGCCGCCATATTGGCAAACATGCTTCTGCGGTGGGAACCCGTCTTGGAAAGTTTTTTATGACCCAGATTTTTGATCATATAGCCCCCGGCTTATCCGGCTTTAATCCCCAGGTCAAACCCCATGTCCTTGAGTTTTTCCTTTATTTCGTCAAGGGATTTCTTTCCGAAATTCTTCACCGCAAGCAATTCCTCGTCATTTTTCCGGACAAGTTCGCCGACAGTGCGTATCCCCGCCACCTTCAGACAATTGGATGCACGGGAAGAAAGCTCTATGACATCGACGGTCTGGCTGAGGATATCCGTGTTCTTGCCGGAATCCGCCCCGCCCTGCTCAGCGGAGGCTTCTCCGACGCCTTCTCCGGTTTCCCTGGCCAGCTCTTCCTCCGGGAGGAACGGAATCAGGGAACGGCGCAGGAGAACGGCCGTCTGATTGACGGCGTCCATGGGTGTGATGGTCCCGTCTGTCCAGATCTCCAGGACCAGCCTGTCGTAGTCGGTCCTTTGTCCGATGCGGGCATTTTCGACCTCGTAATGCACCTTATGTATCGGCGAAAAAAGGGCGTCCACCGGTATGAAGCCGGCGGGCCAGTGCATTTTTTTGCGCAATTCCTCGGCAGGGACATACCCCCGGCCCTTGGCAATCTCTATCTCGGCCTCGAACCTGGCTCCGGCCTCGAGATTGGCGATGACCAGGTTCTTGTTGACAACCTCGACCCTTTCGTTTTCTGTTATCTTTGCGGCGGTCACCGGTCCCGCGCCCTTGGCTGAGAGAAAAAGCGTTTCCGGCCCTTCCGAGTACATCCTTACCCTGAGCTTCTTGAGGTTAAGAAGGATGTTTACGACATCCTCCCTCACCCCGCTGACGGTGCTGTACTCATGCCTGGCTCCGTCTACGCGCACCGCCGTGACCGCTGCGCCTTCAAGGCTGGACAGGAGTATTCTCCTCAGCGAATTGCCCACGGTGTGGCCGTAGCCGCTCTCATAAGGCTCGGCCACGAACTTGGCATAGGTATCGCTGACGGTTTTTTCGTCAGCCTGAAGCCCTTTGGGAAGGATCAGATCTTTGCATAAAATGTTGGACATTGTTTTAAAGCCTCCGTGTTACTTGGAATAGTGCTCGACTATGAGCTGGTCCTGAACCGGGAAAGACATCTCCCCGCGGTCGGGCCAGCGGAGCAGCTTGCCCGCAAGCGTCTGTGCATCGAACTCCAGAAAGCTGGATCGGGTGGCCCTTTTCTCCGCGTGTTCCAGTCCCTGCTTCACCAGCATTATCTTGGCCGCGCCCGGAACCAGGGAAATCCTGTCTCCCGGCTTAACATGGTAAGAGGAAACGTTTACCACCCTGTCGTTCACCCTGACATGACAGTGGCAAACCAGCTGCCTTGAAGCCTTCATGGAAACGGCAAAACCGAGCCGCCTGACTATATTGTCCAGGCGTGTTTCCATGAAGCGCAGAAGCGTCTCTCCGGTGCTGCCGCGGGTTTTGGAAGCCTTTTTGAAAAGGTTCTCAAACGGCGTTTCGTTCATCCCGGCCATGATTCTGGCCTTCTGCTTTTCCTTAAGGTGCTTGGCATACTCGGACAGTTTGACGCGCGGCTTGAAGGCGCCGCGCCGCCCTCCGACCGGAGCAGCGCGGTCGAGCACGCAATGCGAATAGCACTTCACTCCCTTGAGGAACAGCTTCGTTTCCGCTTTGCGGCATTTCTTGCAGCTTGGTCCTGTATATCTGGACATTGTCGGGTTAAGCCTCCTTCTACTGAGCTTTCTCTTATTTAGTAATAGCTCAGTTCTAAATATCGCGAAATTGAAAAATTAAGAAAGATTGAAAAAAATTAATCTTTAATAATCTTGAAATTTCTCACAATCCTTTATACCCTTCTGGCCTTGGGCGGCCTGCAGCCGTTATGGGGCAGCGGGGTAACGTCCTTTATGGCAACCACCTGTATGCCTGCAGTCTGCACCGCCCTTATGGCGGTTTCCCTTCCAGGACCGGGTCCGCTGATTAATATGAGCGCCTGCTTGACGCCCATTTCCATCACCTTGTGCGCAACCCGGTTGACCGTTATCTGGGCTGCGAAGGGTG
Source organism: bacterium (assembly GCA_043817835.1). Taxonomy (GTDB): domain Bacteria; phylum Elusimicrobiota; class Elusimicrobia; order Elusimicrobiales; family CAZFMJ01; genus JBDRGJ01. Next base: position 6,888 of record JBDRGJ010000336.1, on the reverse strand, counting down.
TGCCTTTCTTGGTACCCCTGAAACCACTGCCTCCGGAAGTCCCCCACGCTATTGTATCGCCCTTCTCATCGGTGGCCGTGATTATGGTGTTGTTGAATGAGCAGGTTATGTAGAACCTGGCGAAGGCGACCGATCTCCTGGATCCCTTCTTTTGGGCCTTTTTAACCGGTCCGGCCTCCGGTGCCACGCGACTTGTCCGAGCTCCGGCTTTATCCCGGGCCGCTGCTTCTGTGTTGTGCGGCTTTTCTTCTCCCATAATTTAAACCCCTTTTTTCTGCTTTTTGTCTACTTTTTCTCTCCGGCCGCTGATGCTGTCCCCTTGCCGGAACCCACGGTCTTTCTGCGGCCGCGGCGTGTCCGGGCGTTGGTCTTGGTACGCTGCCCTCTTACCGGGAGATTGCGGCGGTGACGCAGGCCTTTGTAACAGCCTATGTCCACGTAAGAATGAATTGCCTGCTGTATCTCGCGTCTCAACTCGCCTTCGACCTTGTGCTCCTTGGTCACGATGTTATTGATCAGGCCGACCTGATTTTCGTTCAGATCCTTCACCCTGGTGGCCGGGTCCACCTGGCCGGAAAGCTTCTCCATTATCTTCTTTGACAGGGGATGCCCTATGCCGTATACATACGTCAGGGCAATGTCTATCCTTTTGTTTTTCGGTAAATCGATGCCGGCTATTCTTGCCATAACTTCTCCTTACTGTACTGTAATAAGATGTCAGAAGTCGGATGTCAGAAATCAGAGTTGCAAGGAATTACATCTTCTTCATAAAATCTGACTTCTTGCCTCTGTCCTCTGACTTCTCTCCCTTAAAATCAGCCCTGCCGCTGTTTGTGCCTCTGATTTGAGCAGAGGACCCTTATGACGCCTTTGCGGCGCACTATCTGGCATTTCTGGCATATCTTCTTGACGCTGGCTCTGACTTTCATTTTACCTTTCCCTGTAGACAATTCTTCCCTTGGTAAGGTCATAGGGAGAAAGTTCTACATTGACTTTGTCTCCGGGAAGAATTTTTATATGATGAAGCCTCATTTTGCCGGAAATATGCCCCAGTATGATTTTTCCTCCCGTTATTTCCACGCGGAACATAGCGTTCGGAAGCGATTCTTTTATGATTCCCTCAACCTCTATTTTCTCGTTATTGTTGCCCATAGCTCCTTTATATTGACGATTTTTCCGAAATCGTCAATTTGATAACTGAATTAATCAGAGTGATCGGAAAGCCGTCAAGCGGCCCTGATATCTGTCAGCACTTCGCGACCATGTTCCGTAACCGCCACGGTGTGCTCAAAATGTGCCGACAGGCTGCCGTCTTTTGTCACTGCCGTCCAGCGGTTTTCGGTTATCACCACGTCCCCGCTGCTGCCCAGACAGACCATCGGTTCCACGGCCAGAACCATGCCCGGCTCCAGCCGCGGGCCCGTACCCTTTCTGCCATAGTTTGGCACAGCCGGCTCTTCATGAAGATTTCTGCCTATGCCGTGTCCGACGAACTCCCTGATCACCGACATGCCCCCGGCTGTCACGCAGCTTTCCACGGCCGAAGAGACGTCTCCCACCGTGGCCCCGGGTTTTATCGCCGCAAGCGCCTTCTCCAGTGATTTACTGGTCACATCCATAAGGCGTTGCGCCTCCGGATTAACGCTGCCGACCGGCACCGTCAAAGCCGAATCACCGTAATAGCCTTCCGCCACCGCACCCAGGTCCAGGCTGATAAGGTCGCCTTCCCTCAGGACGCGGGAATCGTCGGGGATGCCGTGTATGACTTCGTCGTTGACAGAAGCGCACAACACTGCCGGATAGCCGCGATAGTTAAGAAAGGCCGGGATCGCTTCCCGTTTTTTAATTTCTTCTGCGGCAAGACGGTCAAGATCGCCCGTCGATATTCCGGGCTTTGCAGCTGCGGCCAGAGCATGCAGGACTTCAGCCACCACCCTGCCCACCCTGCGCATCTTCTCGATTTCAGCCGGAGTTTTTATCTCTATGCCAGGGGCGGAACGGCTTCCCCCGCTCTGCTTGCGCCCTGCTTCAGCAAAAGTTTTAATCATGCGAACCGTCATTTGACCGGAGTGCCGCTGCCAAGCAGTGAAATTATGCGTGCGGTGATCTCCTGCGGCTGCGCATTCCCGTCCACTTCATGAAAAATGTTGCTGGCCCTGTAGTAGGCCACGAGGGGCTGGGTCAGGTCCCTGTAAACCATCAGTCTTCTGCTGACGGTGGAGGCGGTATCATCCTCCCGCTGGGTGAGGTTTCCGCCGCAGTTGTCGCAGACACCTTCACTGGCGGGAGGATTTGTGTTGAGGTTGAAAACCCTGCCGCACTTGGGACAGCCGCGGCGGGCCGTCAGGCGGCTCAGGACCTCTTTTTCGCTTATATTTATGAATATAACCGCATCCACCCGCCTTCCGGTTTTGACAAGACAGGCATCCAGGGCCTCCGCCTGCTCCAGGGTTCTGGGGAAACCGTCAAAAAGCACTCCTCCCTTCTCTCCCTCAAACCGGGAGGCTACCACATCCACCACCAGCGTATCCGGGACCAGTTTGCCCGCATTCAGATAATCCGAAACTTTCAGGCCCAGCGGGGTTTTCTTGGAGATTTCCTCCCTGAAAATGTCCCCGGTGGATATGTGTTTGAGGCCCAGTCTTTCGCACAGAACCGAGGCTTGAGTGCCTTTGCCCGCACCCGGACATCCGAGTAGAATCAGATTCATAAATCCAGCCATAGAAAGCTACAGAATGCCAAGGAATGCAGCGGAAAGCAACTGCATTTTTTTATTTTATTTTTTACCACTTTATTAACCTTGTGCAGCTTTCCTCTGCCCTCCTTTGCTTTCTTTATCAACTGCCCACGTTGAACCAGCGGCCCTTTACCCTTCCCTGCTTGTAAAAGCCCTCGTAATTGCGCATTATCAGGTGCGCCTCAAGCTGGCCTACCGTATCCAGAGCCACTCCCACCACTATAAGAAGGGCGGTGCCTCCGAAGTAAAAGGGAACGTTCATCTGCTGTCTCAGATAATCCGGCAGAACGGCAATGGCCGCCACAAAAAGAGCTCCGGCAAGCGTTATCCGGTTAAGTATCCATTCTATGCGGGCGGCCGTGGGTTCGCCGGGCCTTATTCCGGGTATGAACCCTCCCCATTTCTTCATGTTCTCGGCCAGGTCTTTGGGATTTATGCTGACCGAATTGTAGAAATAGCAGAAAAATATTATCAGGGCCACGTAAGTCAGCTGGTAAAGAAAGTGGGACGGGCTCAGCACCGAAAGCACTTTCTGCGCCCAGGCGGCGCCCGGATTGAACTGCACTATGGTCAGCGGAACGCTCAGAAGCGAAACCGCAAAGATGACCGCTATGACTCCGGACTGGTCCACCTTCAGCGGCAGAAACGTGCTTTGTCCGCCGTACATTTTTCTTCCCACCATGCGCTGGGCGTACTGGACGGGGATTTTTCTCTGGGCCGTTTGCACCCATACGACAAGCCCTACTATGACGACCACGAGAGCCGTTATTAACATGGCGGCAAGGAGGTTCATTTCTTCTATCTGCACCAGCTTCACCATGTCCATTACTGCCCCGAGAAACCCTTGCACTATGCCCGCAAAAATTATGAGGGATATGCCGTTTCCTATCCCTCGCTCGGTTATCTGCTCGCCAATCCACATTACCAATATGGTCCCGGCAGTCAAAGTAAGAACTGTCATAAAGTAAAAGGCGGCGGTGGGGTTGATCACCACTGGAATATTGCCGGGCGTGGGCATCTTGGAAATGGCCATGGTAAGGCCGAAGGATTGAAAAGCGGCCAGGAAAAGGGTGAAGTACCTGGTTATCTGATTGACCTTTTTGCGCCCCAATTCTCCTTCCTTGGAAAGCCTGTCCAGATAGGGGATGACATGCGCGCCCTGCAGCAGACTCATTATTATGGAGGCATTGATGTAGGGCATGACCCCCATGGAAAAGATAGAAAACCTGCTTAAGGCCCCGCCGGAAAAAATATCAAGGAATCCCAGCATGCTGTTGCGCTGGGCATCGAAAATGGATTTAAGCGCTTCTCCGTTTATTCCGGGGATGGGAATAGTCGCACCGGCGCGGAACAGCGCCAGAGCCCCCAGCACAAAAAGCACGCGGTTTCTCAGGTCCTTTATCTTGACGATATCGCCTATCGACTGCATTTAACCTTTGCTTTCCTCTTTTCCTGCGAGCATAATGGCTGTTCCGCCGGATTTCTCTATTTTCTCCTTTGCGGATTTGGAAAATGAGTGGGCCGAGACCTTCAGTGAATGCTTCAATTCCCCGTCGCCCAGAACCTTGACCGGACCGCTGCCCCTTATTATTTTTTTGATCCTGAGCTCCCCAGGGGTGACTTCCGCTCCGGCGGCGAATCTGCCTGCGAGAACCCCGACATTGACGATCTCATAAACCGTCCTGAACCTGGCGTTGTTGAAACCGCTCTTGGGTATTCTCCTGAGCAGCGGCATCTGGCCGCCTTCAAATCCATCCGGTTTGGAGCCGCCGGAAGTTGAATTCTGGCCTTTCTGCCCACGGGTGCAGGTCTGGCCATGACCCGAGCCGCCGCCCTTTCCCAGCCTTTTCTTCGAGTGTGTTGAACCGGGCTTGGGACTGAGATTATGAAGTCCTATCGTCGCCATATTGTCCTCTGACTTTAAAAATTCACTTGCCTCTAAGCTTCATCACTTCTTCCCTGCTGCGAAGCCGCTTGAGCGCGTCTATTGTGGCGCCGACCACGTTGCACGGATTTGAACTGCCGAGACTTTTGGTCAGGATGTCCTTGACCCCGCCGGCCTCCAGCACCGCGCGCACGCCGCCTCCGGCGATGACTCCGCTTCCGGGCGCCGCAGGCTTCATCCATACCCTGCCAGCTCCGAAATGGCCGATTATTTCATGGGGTATGGTCCGCTGCACCAGCGGGAATGTAATCATGCATTTGCGGGCCCTGGCCGTAGCCTTTTGTATGGCAGCCTGCACCTCGTTGGCCTTGCCGATGGAAACTCCGACATTGCCGTTGCCGTTTCCCAGCACCACGAGGGCGCTGAATGAAAACCGCTTGCCGCCCTTCACCACTTTCGCCACGCGGTTTATGGTGACGACAACGCTCTTCTCGCCTTCCGGCGTATCCACATTCCCTCTGCCCGGCCCTGAACTTTTTCTGGTAATCATATGTTCCGTGGTTTTTCCGAGTATTGCTCTCCTTATAAGCCCTGTCCGGCAGCCCCCTGAGAGGACGACGGAACTGACAAGCGGTCAGCCGAAGGCAGTCCTGTCCGCTAGCACCCTGCGCAAAGCTCGACCTCTGGTCGCACCGCAATATAGGCCTCTGGCCTGCAATGCGGTGACGGGTCACTTGCAAGACGCCGGAGGCTGCAAGTGCGGCAGAGCCGACAAGCGGTCAGCCGAAGGCAGTCCTGTCCGCTAGCACCCTGCGCAAAGCTACGGGTACAAGCGGTCCCCCAGAGGGGGTCCCTGTCCGCTAGAACTTCAGGCCGGCCTCACGGGCAGCATCGGCAAAAGCTTTTACCTTGCCGTGATAGGCGCGACCGGCGCGGTCGAAACAGACTTCCTTTACTCCGGCGGCAATGGTCCTGCGGGCCATCAGTTCTCCCAGCATCTTTGCCGTTTCGACGTTCTTCCCGGATTTCGTTTTCCCTTTCACCTCTTTCTCAATAGTGGAAGCGCAGACCAGCGTCCTGCCGTCATTATCGTCTATGACCTGAGCATAAAGATGGTTGAGACTTCTGTAGAAGGCGAGCCTCGGCCTGCGCACCCCGTTTCTCAACAGCCTGCTGCGCACCCTCGCCTTCCTGTAAATATACCTGTCTGCCTTCGTTATCATAAATCCTTCCCCTAAATCTGCATGAACTTATCTCATCTTCCCATCTTCTTAACTTCGTATTTTCCCTTTATTTCTTGCCCCCGCCTTCTCCGCCCGAACCGGCGCCTGCGGCGGTTTTCCCGGCTTTGCGGACAATATGCTCGCCCTGATACCTGATGCCAGTCCCTTTGTAGGGTTCGGGCAGCTTCTTCCTTCTTATCCTGGCAGCCGTGTCACCGACAAGCTCCTTGCTGACGCCGCTTATAGTAAGGACGGTTGCCTTGGCATCAAAAGCCATCTTAACTCCGGCCGGAACGTCCAGAAGCACGGGATGGGACAGCCCCAACTGCAAAGTAAGCTTTTTTCCGTCTGTCTGCCCGCGAAAGCCCACGCCCTGAATCTCAAGTACTTTGGAATAGCCGTTGGTCACGCCATGGACCATATTATGCAGCCTGGCCCGGACCGTGCCGTGCATGGCGGGACCGGGATTGGAGCCGGAGGCAGGAGTAACTGTCAGCGTCCCGTCCTTGATGTCGACCAAAATGCCTTCGGGAAGAGTAAAGGGAAGGGAACCTAAAGGCCCGTCGACCAGGACGTTCCTGCCCTCAAGCCTGACTTTTACCTTATCCGGTATTAATATAGGTTTCTTGCCTATTCTGCTCATAATCAAAAACCACCTCATTTAACTCGACTTTTTTCTCCTTATTGCTTCAGTTGTCCGCTACCCCCTGGTCACTGGCCACTCCATATTATTACCAGACCTGGCAGAGAACTTCCCCGCCCACCTTCTTTTTCTTCGCCTGGGCTTCCGTGACAATGCCCTGCGAGGTGGAAAGCACGGAAATCCCGAAGGCTCCACGCACGCGCGGGATATCAGAATAGGACCTGTACACCCTGCGGCTGGACTTGGAAACCCGGCGCAGTCCCTTTATCACGGTCCCCTTTTCCGGGGTGTACTTGAGGAAGATGCGAATGGTGCCCCTCTTATTGGTGTCGCTGTAAAGGGATTTATAGTTGGCTATGAAGCCCTCCTCCTTTAATATCTTGGCTATGCCAAGCTTTAG
>JBDRGJ010000335.1:0-2779 GCA_043817835.1 bacterium | reverse complement strand
GGATGATAAGACTCTCGAACCGAAATGGGTTAATCAGCTCATCAGGAGACCGCCGTCAAGGCTGATGGCCTGCCCCGTCATGTAGGAGGACTGGTCTGAAACCAGGAACAAGGCCAGGTTGGCCACGTCCTCGGGGGTGCCGATACGGCGCAGGGGGACGGTCTTCCGCCACTCTTCGTAGCACTGGTTCCGGGCCTCGTCGGTGCTGATGCCCAGGGCACGGCCGCGCTCCTCGGACCACTGATCCCTGAAATTGGTGATGAAAAAGCCGGGGCATATGGCATTAACACGGATGTTAGCCGCAGCAAACTCCAGCGCCATGGACTGCACCAGTCCGATAACCCCGAACTTGGAGGCCACGTAGCCGGCATTACCGATGCCGCCGGCTTTTCCCCGCATGGAGGACAGGTGCACAATGGCGCCGCCCTCACCCCGCCGCAGCATATCGCGGACCACCGACCGGGAAACTAAAAAGGAGCCCGTCAGGTTGACGTTTAGGACCGTTTTCCAGTCCACCAGGCCCAGCTTTACGATGTGCGTTTCCCGCTTGCCCGGATGGCCGGCGCAGTTGACCAGGATGTCAATCCGGCCGAATTTAGCCACAGCCTTTTCAACGGCGGACGCGACATCCCGGCTGGAGGTGACGTCCGCCCGGACGGAGATGGCCGCTTTTCCCAGGGACTTGATTTCGCTGACTATCTCCGGAAGGCCTCCCCACTCCTCGTCACCCGTAAACAGGCTGGGCAGTCTTTCCTCTTTATCCACCAGGACAATATCCGCCCCTTCCCCTGCCAATCGCAGCGCCGTGGCGTGCCCGAAGCCCCTTTTGGCAGTGGCGCCGGTGACCAGGGCTACTCTACCATCAAGCTGTCCCATCTGAGAACCTCCCAAAAATAGACGGCTATGCCTGCTCTTTGCTTGGCCGTACCTGGATTACCTCGAACTGGACGCCGCCGACCCTGTCTGTATCAAAATAGGCCGAGCCGCTGCCGTCCACCCGTTTCACGCTGCAAATGACGTCGTAACCTTTGGCCACCATCTCGTCCACCTCTTTATTAACGTCTTCCACGTAGAAGCCGAGGTGGCTGATACCCTCGCCGTGGGTCTTTAGGGACTTCATTTGGACCGAGCCCTCGGACACCGGCTGGATAAGCTCGAACTCGACGTCGCCCATGTAGGCCACCATGATTTTAAGCTTCAGGTCATTGGCAAGCTTGCCAAAGGCCGTCCGCTCAACCGGTGCAGGCTTCTCGAGGACCTTGAAAGGACCGATGCCCAGCGACTCGTAGTGGGCCACTGCCTTGTCCATGTCGCTGACAATTACCCCTATCTGCCCCAGTTTGGTGAACGGTGATTTTTCCATACCAGCTTTACTCACTTTATTCCCCTTTCACTTAATATTGGTTTTGCTGATGCTGATAAAAACTTCCTTTTTGTGAGGGGGAGGATAAAGGAATCAGGCTTTTGTGTCAAGCTTAATTTCCACGCACTATCTTGTGGATGGCGCTTTGGTGCCGAATTTCTTGATGGGATGTTATGGTGAAAGTATTTTGGACGGGCATTTAAGGATTGGGTGGTCGGGAAAGGCAAAATGGATAGGGTCAAGATGCACCTCACCACTTAGAGTACTTGTCAAAAATATGTTCCAACTGAATGATATCCTTTTACCTTTTACGCCAGCCGCCGGATGGTTCTGTTTCGGTCGGCAAACTGTCTGAGCAAATTAAAGCGCGTTCAATTGAACATTATCCATTTGACTAAATTTATACAAAAAACGATTCGCTTTAAATGGTTTCCTAAAGGGAAAGCGGGGTTTCGTGTCTTCGGATTTGATTCCTTAAGTACCATCCCAGCAATATCGTTTCCGCTGCGAAAGCCCCGGCGAATGAAAGAACACCTAGTACGGCACCGTTCAAGTCCGGATATAAAAACGCGAAAACTCCGATTCCGGCGGTTACGGCCAGCCGAACTCCTGCGGACACGGCAATAACAAAGGTTTTCCGAATCGAGGCAAGCATGCCGCGCAGTGCGCCCGCAGGGGCCCAGAAGATTGCAACCAGGAACATAAGCCTCACCGCTGTTTTGCAGGAACCACTCAGTTCCGCTGTTAATCCCATGACAACATCCAATATCCATCTATTTAAGGGGGTATAAAACAGCATAAAAATCAAGCCGCAATAAAATAGAATCAATCCAAAGGTAAAATGAAACATCGTCCGCAGATCCTCTCGGCCTTTTACCAGTGACTGGGCGGCCTGAACCAAGGAGGTCGGTCCCACTAAAATGATCCGCGTCAGTGCGTACACGATGCCGAAAGACGCAATCGCCAGATCCGGATTCGCGAGGTGACCCAGAAAAAAATTGAGAACGAACATGAACCCGTTTTCAATTATTTGCATCAGCATCAGGGGCCAGGAAAAAGACCAGAATTCTTTGTAAGTGGCCGATTGGCCGGAACCTCTCTCCAGATTAAGGAAATACGGTCGTGTTACGGTAACCAGAAAGGCCGCCTCGACCGTTAAGCCGGATACTGTCGCCATCGCCCCCACAATCGCTCCGTTAAACCAATTAGAAAAAATAAACAGAAACCCGATCAGACTGACCAATCGGGCTGCAGTGGCGTATGGGATCAGAATGGTTCGGCGCTTGTTCATGGTCATGGCGTAGCAGAGGTTTTTGACCAGACTCGGGAAGGTCCACAAGCCCAGAATTGCTGAAGCCCATCTGGCCTGGCTAACGACGCCCGGACTGGCGCCCATCCAATCACCGAATATAATGT
>JBDRGJ010000334.1:0-6367 GCA_043817835.1 bacterium | reverse complement strand
TCCATCTCCTTTTCGCTGAAGCCGAACTTCCGGATGAAACGGCCTATTAATCTGACCTTTATCTTCACGCACCCGGACTCCCTATCGGGACAGAATCCTGCTCGACTTTGGCAATCCGCGCAAGTTCGTCGGTTTCATGATTGAGTCCCAGGTTTTCCATGGTCTTCCGGGTGGGGACCCCCCGATTGTCCCATCCCCGGATGTCATAGAAATGGTCCAGAAGCCGGTTATACTTATCAAGCTCCAGATGTTTGCCCGCTATGATGCCTTCCTTATCGGCATTGGCCGGGTCGAAATATATCATGGGCGGGTAATCCGCGGTCCGGTCCACATTGGGGAATTCCCTTACATAAAAGGCCTTCATAAGGGCCCATATCCTGTCGGCAGTCCTGTTGAAATCCTCCATCGTCCAGTTTAAGCCTGTGACGGCATTGAAATAGTCCGGATAGTTCTTAATATCCCATCCGACTTCCACCCAGGGGAAACGGCAGACCGGAAGAGCCTCGAAAATGCCGGTGCGTATTCTCTGGATGTCCACCACTTTCTGGGCCTTGTCCCGGCCGTAGGAGCCGCGCTGTGTCTCCTTGAGTTCGTAGGTTATTATCCAGGCCTCCTTGTGATGGGCGCCCATGGGCCCCACGCCGAAAGACAGCGCCTGCCCAGGGACGTACTTGCAGTTGTAGGCCGAGAGTTCCAGTCCCTTGCAGTGCATCGCGTAAGCCTCCGATCCCTTGCCGAATTTCCGGGCCATGCGCATGCTGCCGTCGGCAAGAAGGTTGCCGACCTCCCCCTGCCGCAGGGCTGCCATCCGCAGAAGTTCCTTGGCCCGTTCCGCGTCTCCGAATTTAAAATCGCCGGAGGCTGCGCCATGGTCTATCGCGTCCGCATAGAAGGCCAGGACCGCGCCTGCGGAGATGGTGTCTATGCCGAAATCGTCGCACATATAGTTCAGGGAAGCCACCTGCTGGAGGTCGAAAATCTCCAGGTCGGCGCCGAGCATGCCCACGTTTTCGTAGTCGAGCTCGGATTCATGACCTTCCTTGTCGATTATTGTGAGCCCGCAGCGCATGGAGCAGGCGGGACAGCCGTAGGTCTTGACGCACGCTTTGCTCAGACGCTCTCCGTCTATCTTCCACGCTTCAGGATGGGATGTCCTGCGCATGTTGCGCACGGGCAGGGCCGCCATCTCGTTGCACCAGGCCAGCACGGCGTTTGTGCCGGTTTTTGACCAGCCTGACTCCTTGTCCAGCGCGCTGACTTTGCGCATATCAGCTACGCCGCGCTCTTTAAGCACCTCAGGCTTTGCGACGGGAATCTGTTTTGTCCCCTTGACGACAATGGACTTGAGGTTCTTGGAGCCCCTGACCGCGCCCATGCCGGGCCGGCCTCCGGCCCTGCCGTCCATGCTGCGTATCATGGCGTACAGCACCTTATTTTCCCCGCCCTGGCCTATGCTCAGGATGCCGGCAGTCTTGCCGTATTTTTTTTCCAGCCATCCCTGCGCTTCATAGGTGCCCTTCCCCCATATCTCCCCGGCAGGCATGAAAGAGACCTTATCATCCTCTACGAGGACGTATTCCGGGTCAGGCGATTTCCCCTCAAATATGAGCGCGTCATAGCCGGCTTTGCGCAGATGCATGGTTATGTGGGAGCCGATGTTGCCGTCTCCGTATCCCCCGGTGAGCGGAGACTTTGCCGCCACCACCGTTTTGCCGGCGTTTGGCACCGTGACACCGGCCAGGGGGCCCACGGCCACTATAAGCTTGTTGTCCGGGCCCAGTGGGTCTGTGCCCGGCTTGACTTCGTCCCACAATATTTTAACCGCAAAACCGCGGCCGCCGACCCATTTTCTGGCGAATTCTTCGGAAAAACTCTCCTTCTTATATGTCTTGTCTGTGAGATTTATGCGCAGTATATTCCCGGTCCATCCTTTCATGATATTGCCTCCGCATACAGTTTGTGGGCTATGGATATATTCAATTATACGCCGAACACATACGCTGTGGTCAAGCCTGTCTGCAAACAACAGACAGTGATGCAAATTTATGGCGGAGAGGGTGGGATTTGAACCCACGAGGGCTTGCGCCCTACAGGTTTTCGAGACCTGCTGTTTCAACCGCTCACACACCTCTCCACAAACATGCCTTTTTGCCGACGGATAAATTCAACGAATCCTATTGCAATGTCTGCCGCAACTGTTTCCTAACTTCGCGTCTTCCGTCACCGGTTTTTCCGCCACTGCGGCGTTGGCGCCCGCCTGCCGCTTGCCGGGCAGGGACCCGCCGATGCTTCAGTGGCGGGCAAGACCTGCGCCTTCAACCGCTCGGCCACCTCGCCAAGATACTTCCTTAAATTCCGGTATGTTTTCCGCCGAAGGCGGATCCGCCTTGTCGTTTGGCGGACAACCGCTCGGCCACCTCTCCATCGGGTTGTCCCTGGCCGACGACACCCAGAACCTGTGTAAAGTGCCGTCTACGCTGCGCTAAGCCGCCTGTCCTCCGTAACAGCAGTTGCTGTGAATGAGGGGACACGTCCATTGCTTGATCACATTGTTATATCCGCAACCTGTCAAAGAACTATCCCTGCAGTTATTTTACAAAAAAAGCCGCAGTTAAACGGAACGGATGACACAGGGCTTTTTGTTTTGTAATCTATTCGGCAATGAGGATATTGTGCTCCGTCCTGTTTCTGGTTTTTTTCTCCTCCGGTCCGCTGCACGCCTGGTGGCTGCAGAACGAGTACTCTTTCGGGAGCAGGGATTTAAGGGGAGGCAATGTCTCGGTCGGAGTTGATGTCTCCACATGGCTGGGTACCGGCTTCAGCGCTTCTGTCTATAAGGACAACCGCTATCCGACTGAAGTGCTGGCGGCGCGCCTGCCTGTCAGCCTGGCCGGCCGGGGCTGGCTTATATCTCTCAGGCCCTTTTATTATCCGAAACGGGAGAAATTAGCGACATCAGCCGGAGGAGGTGTGCTCCAGGGATTTTTTCCGCTTGCAAGGGATGATGAGGGAAGTTACACCAATCTCTTCGTATCGGCGGGCTGGGTCGACCAGAAGATGACGCTTACAATGCCGTCCGGGACTTCCGCAAGGGATTCCATACGGGAGGCTTCCGCCGAAATCCAGCTGGAGAGAACCTTTTACAATGAATTTTACTTCATGGGCTCGGTGTCCGGCTTCAGACGCTTCGAAAACCCGGGCAACGCATCTTTTCTGCCGGTGCTGGACCACACAGAAATGGTCTATCTGGGAAATGTCGCTCCGATGACAGGATTCCCGTCCTGGTCAGCCGGCCTGCAGTTCGCCAGAAGCTTGGAGCCGGACTCGGACAGCCATGTTTACGTGGGTGCGCAGAGAACCGCCATGCGCGACGGAGTCCCGGCTTTCAACTCGGCTCTGGCCGGCATACGCATGAAGATCTTCGGCAGGAATTTTTTTGATTTTACATATAACTGGATTAAACAACGCGATTTAAGTCCTCTGAATTACTATCGCCTGACGCTGAAATGGTTCCTGTGAAGAACCCGGTTCCGGTAATATGAATACGCCCGGCCAGGAAAGTCTTGAGACGCTGGTGATGGTGAGCAGGCTCCTCTCATCCAAACTGGAGCTTTCGGAGCTGCTCAACACTGTCATGCAGCTCGCATCCAGAGTAGTGGGCTCCGAGAGAGCATCCCTTTCCCTTCTGGATGAAACTACCCATAAACTGTATTTCGACGTTGCGATCGGTCTCGGGCCGGAAGTTCAGAAAATAAGCCTGAACCTTGGCGAAGGCATAGCCGGCACCTGCGCTAAGGACGGCAAGTCTCTTATTATAAACGACGCAACCAACGATCCGCGCCACTCCAATAAAGTGGACGAGGAATCCGGTTTCGTCACCCGATCCATCCTTGCCTGCCCCATGATATTAAAGGGGCACGTGCTGGGGGTAGTGCAGGCCATCAACCACATAGACGGTCCTTTCACCGAGAAAGACCAGCGTAATTTTGAGGCCTTCGCTGCACAGGCTGCCATAGCCATAGAAAATGCCCGCCTTTTCTCCTCAATCCGGGAGGAAAAACGCCGGCTTCAGAACGTCTTCAAACAAACCAAGGAAGGGGCCGTCCTCACCGACCCGGAGGGTAACATACTTCTGATAAACGAGTCGGCCAGGGCCTATCTGGACCCCGAAACCTCCTTCCTGAAAAACATAAAAGAGGCCCTCTCCGGCCTGAAAATCTCTCCGGACCTGCCCGGCATAATAGCTTCCGCCTCAAACGTGGTCCAGCTGGAAATAACCAGGGAAAAGCCCAAGAAACTTATTCTGGACGGCTCCGCCATACGTCTTTTCGCGCAGAAAAAAGACGGCAAATCCACGGAACCGGAAGGATGGCTCTGGCTTTTCCGGGACGTGACTTCCCAGAGGATGGAAGAAGGGATGACCCGAAACTTCCTTTCCCTCATCTCCCACAAGCTCAAGACTCCTCTTGCTTCCATAAACGGCTACTCCCAGATACTGGTGGATGAAGGAAAGGACGGCAAATTTTCCGAATTCGCAGGCAAGGCCGCCTGCACCATATACCAGCAGGGCATAAAACTCACCGATCTTGTGGACCGCCTCCTCAGCTACGTGACCATTGACGAACTCACCCCCGCGACGCTCAAAAAATCCTCCTTTGACGTGTCCGCCCTGGCAGGCGAGGCCATCAGCGTCATGAAACCGCGTTTTGAAAGCCTTCGCGGCGTTAAAATCGAATTTGCCAACGCCGGACAGCTTACTGTAACCGGCGATCCCTACCTCATGAAAGACGTCTTCAGAAACATTATAGACAATGCCGTTAAATTCAACCCGGCCGAGGAAAAACTTGTGCTCGTTTCCTGCGGCAAAAAAGACAATCTTGCCCTGATTTCCTTCGGCGATAACGGACCCGGCATCCCTCCCGAGGAACTGGAAACTATCTTCCATAAGTTCTACCAGGTGGAATCTTCCTTCACCGGCCAGGTGGAGGGCTGGGGACTGGGACTGGCATTTGTAAAACGCGTGGTCGAAGCCCATGGCGGCAAAATCCTGGTTAAATCCCAGCTGCAGAAAGGCTCCGTTTTTACGGTCGTCCTGCCTTTAACTCCCTGAGGCCCTGGACGGACTTATTGAAACCAGGCGCATGAGTAACGTTAGACATCACACCCTATCCTCCATGAAAATACTCACCGAAAGAATCGGCCTTAAGACAAGCGGAGCCGGAGACCTCATCGATATTACGGCACGCTTGAATCCGATCTTGAAAAAATTCGGGCTTTCAGACGGCCTGCTCACAGTTTTCTGCGCCGGTTCCACTCTCGGCGTGGCCTGTTTCGAATACGAGCCGGGGCTCATAAAGGACATGAAGGGGTTGTATGAAAAACTGGCCTCTTCGGATGAGCGTTACGCACACGACGCCGCCTGGGGCGACGCCAACGGCTTCAGCCATCTGCGCTCGGCCCTGCAGGGCACTTCCATGTCTGTTCCTTTTGAAAACGGAAAGCTTATGCTGGGCACCTGGCAGCAGGTGGTCATAGCGGAATTTGACAACCGGCCCAGAAGCCGGGAAATAATCGTTCAATTGATGGGCGAATGACTTAGGAGGCTGCTTATGCTTGAAATCATCCACTGGCTTGGACACGCTTCATTCAGGATAGACGGACCGGGCGGAACGCGGATATACGTTGATCCGTACAAGCTCAAAACTAAAGCACGGGCGGACCTCATACTGGTCACCCACGACCATTTTGACCACTGCTCGGCGGAGGACATAGACCTGCTTTGCGGGCCGCAAACCGTCATCGCGGGCCCGGGCCCTATTGCGGGTAAACTAAGCCATCCCGTGAAAGTCCTTTCACCCGGCAAAACGCTGGAAGCTGCCGGCGTGACAGTGGAAGCGGTTCCCGCCTATAACTCTTCCAAGCAGTTCCATCCGCAGTCATCCGGCGATGTCGGCTACATTATAACCGTGAACGGCGTACGGATATACCATGCCGGGGACACCGATTTCATACCCGAGATGAAAAACATCAAAGCCGACATAGCCCTGCTTCCGGTAGGCGGAACCTATACCATGACAGCCGCGGAAGCGGCGCAGGCCGCAGCGGCGATAAAACCGAAGATCGCCGTGCCGATGCACTGGGGCGCCATAGTCGGCTCTTCAGCCGACGCCGAAGAATTTAAAAAGCTTTGCGCCGGGATAACTGTCGAGATAATGAAGCCGGAATCTTAACCCGAATCCTTCAGTTGAAGGATTCGCCCGGAGGGCAGCTCTTTTGCCCTGTCATAGCAAATCATTGGGCAAAAGAGCTGGGTTGTCCCGCCCTTTTACGTCCGACAGCCATTCTTGAACGTATATTTTTGTTCATT
>JBDRGJ010000333.1:0-3349 GCA_043817835.1 bacterium | reverse complement strand
CGGATTTCAACTCTGTCACCACATACAGCCATCCCGCGGCCATAAGGATGCTCCGCGCGGCCTGCGGGCAAACGTCTGATGATGCCCTGTTCGAAAAAACTTCTGAAGAGTGTTATTTATTCGGACAGCTCCGCAGTGCAGGATACGGGACTTATACGGTCTATAACCACGACTGGACTTATTACGGTTTTGCGGACAAACTGATAGAACATGGCAGGGCAGACCGGCCCATGAAAGTCAATGATCTGCCGGTGGAAAAAATAAATTTCAATGAAACGCCTGTTTACAGCGATACCGCTGTCCTGTCCCGCTGGATGAGACTGCGCAATGCCGCAGGGAAACGTCCGGCCGTGCTTTATTACAGCGCCGGCAGCCTCCATCTAGGGACCAGGCTGGCAGGCAAAGACGGCTCCGGCAGAAAACCCGATGACCGGACAGCGTTCTACCGCAAATCCGCGGAAGGTCTTACCTCCGAATTGGAGCGGTTTTTTGATTCCATCAGGGCATCCGGGCGCAAAACAGCGGTCTTTCTGATAGGAGAGCACGGCGCAGCCCTGCGCGGTTCGCGCATTCAGGCTCCGGACCTGCGCAATATCCCTCTGCCTTCGCTTACCATTGTCCCGGTTGCGGTGAAAATAATCGGCCCCGGCTTTAATCCCCAGTCATCGGCTCCGCTGATAATAGACAAACCCGTCAGCTATCTCGCATTGGCCGAACTTATATCCGTTTTTATAAAAAGATCCCCCTTTTCTTTTCCACTACCCGGAAAAAAACAACTTTCTTCCCTTCTTACTGAAATAAAATTTGTATCTGAAAACCAGGGTTCTGTTATAGTCCAGACTTCACGGGGCTATCTGCATAAGTTCCGCCAGGGAGACTGGGTAAGACTTCCACTTGACGCCGTCACGGTGCCCCGCCGGCAGGATTTATTGCCGGAGTGATAAACTGATTACATATAGCTCCCGCGCTTAATGTTCCGCACGTCGATTGACACGCAATTGCCTATAGTAATATACTGAATCCGATGAAATGCCGGAAAATATTATTCTGGGCGGCGTTGGGATTGGCGGTTTTTGACGGCATTGCGCCGGCTTTCGCCGCGAATTTTCCCGACAAGCCCAAGCGCGACAGCTTTTACTCGGATGAAGCCGGCCTGCTCGATGAGGCCGGACGCAAGCGCGTCAACGAGATCTGCTGGGCGTTGTGGAAAGAGCAGAAGATTCCGCTCTATGTGGTGACCGTGACCTCCCTGGCAGACCACGACGCCGCAGGCCAGACCATCGAAGGCTTCGCCTACGATCTGTTCAACGCCTGGGGCATCGGCTCCCAGAACCGAAACTACGGCATTCTGATTTTAGTTTCAAAAAACGACCGCAAGGCCCGCATCGAGCTGGGTTCGGGCTGGGGGCACAAGCACAACTATCAATCCGAACAGGTGATGCAGAATCTTATCCTGTCCCATTTTCGCCGCGGGGATTATTCCCAGGGCATCGCACAGGGCGTCGATGGCATGAATGCTTTAGCCCGGGGCCTGGAGCTGCCCAAGGCCAAAGCGCCATGGTGGGCTATCTGGGTGCAGATAGGTTTAGTGGTGTTGATTGTCGGCGTCGCCTATTCCCTGTTTAAGAGCGGGCGCACCGGCTGGGGCTGGGCTTTTTTAGCCGCCGTGGGCATCCTGCTGTTTTTCCTCCTGCGGGCGTCGGCATCCAGCGGCGGCGGCATGGGCGGAGGATCTTCGGGAGGCGGCGGGGCCAGCGGGTCCTGGTGAATGAATGATGAAACGTCCCGGTGAACTTTTCAGCGAAGCAGACCGCAAAGCAGTCGCTGATGCCATTGAAAAGGCCGAACAGAACACTTCCGGCGAGATTGTGCCGGTGGTGGCGGCTGCTTCGGGGCGCTACGACCGCGCCGAAGATGTTTTCGGGCTATGCATGGTCCTGGCGGCGCTGACGGCGGCCTGGCTTTTTTTTCAGGATGTCCGGGTCGTTGAAGGAGCGTGGAACGCGGGACCGCGCCTGACCCTGGGCCTTCTCCCCCTTTTGGTCATCATCATTGCGGGATTTGCGCTGGGCGCTGCGGCAGCCACCCGTTTTCCGGCGCTTAAACTGCCTTTCGTGCCAAAAAAAGAAATAGACCAGGAGGTGGAACGCGCAGCGGCCCATGCCTTTAGACAGTTTCGCATGGGCCGGACACAGGGCGGCACCGGTATTTTGATCTATATCTCCCTGTTGGAGCATCGCGTGCGTGTGGAAGGCGGCGGGGCCATCACTGATAAGCTCTCGCACCGGGATTGGGAAGAGGTCTGCACAGCGGCCGTTGACGGCCTTAAGGCGGGCCGTCCCACCGAAGGTCTTGTGCATGCCATCGAAGCCGCAGGCCGGCTGCTGGCACGGCATTTTCCCATCCTTCCGGGGAACCGCAACGAGCTCACCAACGAACTGCACCTGATAGACTGACGGCCCCCCACCCACGGTTTGATGGACCGGATACCGCTGAATGCCGCACTAAAACCCCGCTTTGCGTCAACCTGACTGCCTGAATCGCCGGGAATCTTGCATATATCGGTTTCAATATGATGCCGGATCTTGACCAAATATATAATGCTGCTTTCTTCAGGGAGTGGGGCCCCGGCCATGCCGCGTATGTGCGTTCGGCGGAGATGATTACAGATGAGATATGCCGCCAGCTTCGCCCTAAACGCGCAGCTGATATCGGGTGCGGGTGCGGCGTATACGGCCACTTCCTGGAGAAGAAGGGGGTGGAGGTATTTTCTCTTGACGGAGTAATCCCGCCGCCCGAAGAATCCTTTCGCGTTTCCATCCATAAGCAGGACCTTACGGAGCGATTTGAGAATGTCTGGGGCAGATTCGATATTGTTCTGTGTCTTGAGGTAGCCGAGCACATCCCGGAGCCGCAGACCGGCATTTTCCTTGAAAACCTGACCCGGTTCGGCGATACCCTCGTCTTATCGGCCGCTCCTCCCCATCAGGGCGGTCACCATCACGTAAACGAACAGCCCAAACGCTACTGGGTGCGCAAGCTGGCCGACTCGGGGTTCGCCTATTCCCGCCCAAGGACCGGCCGCCTGGAGGCGGCCTTCCGCGCGCTGCATCCGCCGTATATGTGGATGTGCAGCCAGATCAGCGTGTACGAGAAGATGCCTGCCGACAAACCGCCGCCGGATTGCTTTTCGTGTTTTATATAGGAATTAACCCGAATCCTTCAGTTGAAGGATTCGCCCGGAGGGCAGCTCTTTTGCCCTGTCATAGCAAATCATTGGGCAAAAGAGCTGGGTTGTCCCGCCCTTTTACGTCCGACAGCCATTCTTGAACGTATATTTTTGTTCATT
>JBDRGJ010000332.1:0-10685 GCA_043817835.1 bacterium | reverse complement strand
GATGAACAAAAATATACGTTCAAGAATGGCTGTCGGACGTAAAAGGGCGGGACAACCCAGCTCTTTTGCCCAATGATTTGCTATGACAGGGCAAAAGAGCTGCCCTCCGGGCGAATCCTTCAACTGAAGGATTCGGGTTAGAACAGGGTATAAGGGTAGAGGGTTCGGGGTAGAGCCAAATAAGGTTAGAAACGGAAGGACATCAGACGGTTTTGAAAAATGAAAATCCCGGCCATAATAAGAACGACCCCGGCAGCCAGTTCCATATAGCGCAGTGTCTTCCTGTGATTCGCTATCGATGCGAAGAATTTTCCAGTGGCAAATCCTGCCAGAATAAAAGGAATCCCCAGCCCCAGTGAGTAGGCAAAAAGCAGAAGCGCTCCCTCCAGCGAGCTTCTGTTTGACGCTGCCATGGTCAGAACTCCGGCCAGAAAAGGGCCAACGCAGGGCGACCATCCTGCGGCGAAAGCCAGGCCCATAAGGAATGCTCCTGTCATGCCCGGCGGCAGCCGGTTCATCGAGAACCTTCTTTCGTAGTTTAAAAACCGGAAATTGAATACCCCGAGGATATGGAGCCCCAGTATTACGAGCAGAATTCCCGAGACTTTGGCCACGGTTTCCCTTTGGTCCGCCAGAAAGCCCCCCAGGGAGGAAGCGGTGGCCCCCATAGCGGAAAAAGTCAGGGAGAAACCCGCGACAAAAGCCAGCGAACACATTCCGGTTTTGCGGGAAACCCGGGTCCCTTCAGAAGTCTCAAGCAGTTCGGCTGCGGAAAGCCCGGACATGAGTGAAATGTATCCGGGTATCAGTGGAAGAACGCAGGGGGAAAAAAAAGAACCCAGGCCGGCCAGAAAAGCCGTCAGGATTTGTGCGGGGCTCATTCTATCTCTTCCGCCCCCTCTATTTCCGGGAAATCCGGTTTTTTTGGCGTTTCAACACGCTCCTTTTTAACCGGTTTCACTGCGGCTCCGTCGATTTTTTTCAGCTCTATCCTGTAGATGTCCAGGCTGCCCCATTGAGCGCCTTCAAGCACAAACTCCACCTCGCAGCGTTTTCCGGCATCGCTTTTGAAAAAGGCCCTTATCCTGCGGCTGTTTTTGAGGACGGATTTTTTATCGATGCCCTCAAAACCGAGCCTCAGTATTTTCCCGTCCTGCGGGTTTTCCAGGAAGAAAGCCCCTTTAAGCTGGATGTCCTTCCTTATATAATCCTCCGCAAGGGCCAGCAAGTCTTCGTCTGACTCCTGCAGCATGACGTCGGGATAGTCGTTCCCGTCTTCCGAATCAGAGGAGACGGATGCCCTGCCTGTGTCGGAGGAGGCCGAAACCTGCGCAGCGCCTGAATCGGGTTTAGCCTGAACGAAAACAGCGCAGATAAGTCCCGTTAAAACCGCCGGCAGAATAATTTTGTTTTTCATCTCAACTCCCGCCATCAAAAATGAAGATACCGGGTTGACAGGGCAACTTATGCATCTATTTTCCTGCCCTTGCCCGCCAATGCATCTTTTGCTTCTGTCGCTCGTTCTGCTTCCCAGTCAGAGTGCCTGACGATTTTTATCTCTTCCTTTGGAAGCGGGTCCCAGCGCGCTGTTTCCACAAGCGTCATTATCTCCTTCCATCTGCCCTGGCTTTTGAGGATAAACTCGCAGACTTCCCGCACGCTCCCTGATCCCCCTTCCTTTGAACTCACGAAGTGGGCGATCGACTTGACCTCGGACAGCGCATTCTTCGGCGCGCAGGCGAACTTCACGCGCTTCATGACCGGGATATCGGTCCAGTCGTCTCCGATGTAAGCCGTATCTTCGGCGCTTAGATTGCAGTCCGCCAGTATTTCTTCCAGTGGTTTAACCTTGGAAAGAAACCCCTGGTAAGCGTATTTCATGCGGAGGATTTTGGCGCGCTCCTCCGTCCCCGGGGATTCCCTGCCGGTTATCAAGCCGGTCAGTATGCCGAACTGGCGGAGCATTCTCAGCCCTATGCCGTCCAAAGAGTGGAAAGCCTTGAACTCCGTCATTTGCCCGTTATTGCCATGGATATAGTACATCTTGCCGTCAGTCAGGACCCCGTCCACATCCATGAGCAGGATTTTTACTTTTTTGGCCCTTTTAACCGCATTCGCCGTTTTCATCAGATTTTTCCTTCGTCCCCCGGACGGTCTCCGACCGCACCGTCCCAAGCCTCTGGCTTATCAACAACGGTGCGCCCAATCTGCTACATGCCGGTGCTGGAGCATAGCACCGGGGTTCACATCTTTCCGACCTTCTCACATTCTAACTTTCTTACTTTCTCACTTCTTTAATCCATGCTTCTGCCAACTCCAGTTCCATCTTCCTGCCTGCGTAATTTTCCGGAGCAGGGCCGGAGTACTTCATAAAAAACCACTCTATGGCATCTTTCATCCAGTCCCTGGTTTGAGAGGAGCGCCAGTTCAGGACTTTTTCAGCTTTGGTCAGGTCCATGACCGTGTCCGACCTGCCGGAAAACGGAGAAAAGGAGGGCTTTATTCCCTTTTCTTTGAGCCATTCGAAAGCAACAGGTATTTTTTCCGCGGCCCTGTTCATTATGGAAGCGGAGAGATCCACGAATTCCCTCAGGTTTATCGGCACCGAATCCCCGAAATTGAAGGCCTCTCCGCTGACGCTCCTGGCAAAAGCCAGGGTGTGAAGGGTACGGGCGGCATCCCGGCTGGAAATGAATCTCTTGCTGAATTCAATGCCAGGCAAAAGAAGGGGCCCGCCGTCAGCTATTCTTATCCAATAGGAATAAGCCCGGAGTGTGGAGTCGCACGGACCTACCACTATGGGCATGCGGGCTATTGCGACCGGGAATTTTTTGTCCCTGTAAGCGTCAAGGAAGACTTTCTCGGCGTCTTTTTTGCCAAAGGCATAACTCCAGAAATCCCCGGCAGAACGCATCTTCTCGTTGTCTTCCAGCAGGCCGGGGTGGAGCTCCCTGTAAGGGGAGGATATCCCTTTAAGTGTGTAGTACACGGCTTCGGAACTGGTGAATACCCACAGGCCCATCCGGCCTGAAAAAACCTCCACCGCCGTTTTAGCGTCTTCAGAACTGAAGCAGATGTTATCGATAACCACATCCCATTTCTCAACGGACATGCGCACCAAATCGGGCCGGACAGTCCGGTCTCCGCGCACCTGCCTGATTTCCGGCGGCATGCCGGGAATGGGACACCTGCGTGAAAAAACCGTTACTTCATTTCTCTCTTTTTTGCAGAGCAAAACCGCCAGCTCTTTACCGAAGAACGAAGTGCCTCCGAGTATAAGTATTTTCATTGTTTGCGTTTGTTGCCGAAGCTTTCAGAATAGTACTTTTTTCAACCTGAAATAATCAATCACCCGGTGCTTCCGAAGCCGCCTTCCCCCCTCTCTGAGCCGGGCAACTCCGGTGTCTCATCAAAAGCCGGATAGCGGGTCGGAACCACAACAAGCTGTGCTATTTTCTGCCCCTTGTGCAGATGCGCCGCCTTCCCGGTCAGGTTTATCATGCAGACTATCACCTCCCCGCGGTAAGGTGCGTCTATAAGGCCTGCCAGCACCTTGAGCCCTTTTGATTCCAGGGAGCTTTTCCCCCATATCAGACCGGATGTTCCTTCCGGCAGGGCCAAGGCTATGCCGGTGAATATTTTTACAGGCACTCCGGGTTCAAGAGTGACATCTTCCATGGAAAAAAAATCGGCTCCCGAATCCGTGGGATGTGCCCTGTGGGGCATGTGCGCGTCCGCTCTCAGTTTTTTCACCATAACGGCAGTTTGATTCTGCGGGTTTTTGTGTTTTTGCCGTTTTAATGCACATTTTTTTGAGGTTCTTTTCATTTTAAGCACTCCTGAAATCGACAAATGGTGCTGTCCCTATTTTTAAGAAAGTTCTATCAGTTTGACCATAACATTGTAAAGAAATTATCGCGGGGCCAGGATAAATATCTGCTTCATGCTTTTAGACTGGAACGGCTTCCGGTTAAAATCGCCGTATCGGGCCAGAATGCGCCAGCCGCCGAAGCTCAGGAGGCTCTCCAGTTCCTGCGGATAAAAACAGCGCATATTGAGCCGGCGGCTGCGCACCAGCCTGCCACCCTTCCAGTAATGCCAGACAATCCGGTTGACCTGGGTGGCGCGGTCATAAACATTGGTCTCCATCACCGATAGCTCTTTCCCGTCATAGGGGTCCGGGTAGCAGCCCACCGGAAGGGGCTCCTCCGGGTCCCTGACAAAGTAGGCCGGATGCGGGTTGAAGACGTCGAAAATGAATCTGCCTCCCGGCGCCAGATGCCTGCGGACGCAGCGGAAAAGATTTTCTATGGCCCGCCAGTCATGGATATGTTGCATGGAGTTATAGGGAATAAAGATAAGTTTGAACTTGCGCTTCAGGTTAAACCGGGTCGCGTCTGCCAATATCCACTTTATTTTAAGACCCAGCGTTTTGCCCTTTTCCCGGGACTGCAGCAGCATGCCCGGAGAAACATCCAAACCGGTTATGTCCAGGCCGCACCGGGCGAGCTGAATTGAAAGGCGGCCGGTCCCGCAGGCCAGTTCCAGCACAGGGCCGTGCGCCTTTTTAGCCGCTTTTAAATAGAATGGGAAATCGTCAGGGCTGGATTTATTGTCCAGATCGTAATGGCGTCCGTCCCAGTATACTTCCGTGCCGTCAGGTATGGGGTTCATCAAAAGTCTTTGGAGAAAAAGACGGGAAAATAAAAATAGAAAACAGTTACAGCATCCATTTATTTTATTCAACTTTGTGAATTTTCCAAATTCTCCTCCGCACGGAGGAGTTCCAGCTCTTTTGAGGCCACGTCTCTGTTCAGAGCCGCTATTTCCTCCCCCAATTTCCGGACCTGCTGAAAATCAGAGTAAACAGCCGGGTCCTGAAGCTGTCCGGAGCGTTCGGCTATTTCAGACCTTGCCCCGGCTATCTCTCGCTTCAGGTTTTCCGCCTTTTTCTCTGTTTCGCGCATGACTGTCCGTTTCAACCTGTCCTTTTCGCGGGAATCCCCTCTGTTTTTAGATGGCAGCGGCACAGGAGCGACGGTGTGCAAGCCCTGCGCCTCTTCAGCCTTCTGCTTCTGGCGTCGTTCAAAATATTCGTAGTTGCCTGGGTAAACCGTGACTTTTCCGCCCTCCACATGGACGATATGGTCGGCCAGCTGATTAATGAAATAAACGTCGTGGCTTATGCAGCAGAGTGTTCCCTCATATTCCCTGAGCGCTCCTATCAGGGCCTCCACGCTTGGAATATCCAGATGGGTCGTGGGTTCATCGAGAAGAAGCACATTCGGGGGGTCCAGGAGCATTTTTACAAGAGCGAGGCGGCTTTTTTCCCCGCCGCTCAGGTTAGCCGTCTTCTTGAAAACCGAATCCCCGGGGAAAAGGAAGGTGCCCAGCACGGTTCTGACAAGGAGTTCCGGGTTCATCCTGTCATTGTCCAGGGCTTCCTTAAGAACCGTCTTATCCGGGTCCAGCATCTCGGCTCTGTGCTGGGAATAATACCCTACCTTAACATTGAGCCCCACAGCCCTTCCCCCCAAATCCGGATTAATCGCCCCGGCCAGCATCTTAAGGAGGGTGGACTTCCCGGCTCCGTTGTGCCCCACAAAAGCCATTTTCCAGCCACGTTCCAGTTCAAAGTCCAGTCCCTGATAAACTTTTATGTCTCCATAGGACTTACTGACATCCTTGAGAGAAAGCACGCGCACTCCGGCGCGTACCGGCTGAGGGAATCTGATCTTTACTGTCTTGGATTCCGGGGCAAGCTCTATGCGCTCCAGCTTTTTCAGCCGTTTTATCATGCTCTGCACGCGGCTTGCGGAGGAAAACCGGACCCGGTTTCTTGCAATAAAATCCTCCATATCCGATATCTCACGCTGCTGCTGTCTGGAGGCGGATTCCAGACGCTCCCTGGCCGCGGCCTTTTCAGCCAGAAAAAACTCATAGTCCCCATGGTAGACCTTGAATGTTTCATTCTCTATGCTCACTATTGCGCGGCAGAGGGCGTTTATGAAGGACCTGTCATGGGAGATAAGGAAAATCGCTCCGGGATAGCCGGCAAGATAGTCCTGAAGCCAGAGAAGGGTGTCCAGGTCCAGGTGATTTGTGGGTTCGTCCAACAGCAGAATGTCCGGCTGTTCCAGGAGAAGGCGGGCCAGTACCACGCGCATTGCCCAGCCGCCGCTGAGGGTGTTTACTTTTTTTCCAAAATCCGGGTTTTCAAATCCGAGACCGGCCAGAATCTCTTTTGCCCGGGCCTCTGTTCTTCCGTCAGCTTCCGGGGATGTTGCAAGCGTTTCCTCCAGCACTGTCTTTTCTGAAATCGGGGCAGTCTCCTGAGGCATGTATCCGGCAGTCACGCCTTTCTTCATCTGCAATTCCCCGCTGTCAGGCTCGATTTCTCCCAGCAGCATTCTGAAAAGAGTTGACTTGCCTGCCCCGTTAGGGCCTACGAGTGCATAGCGGTCAGCCTCGTTTATCTGCAGACTGGCGTCTTCAAAAAGAGTCTGTCTTCCGAAAGATTTGTTTATTTTGCGTGCGGTTATCATTTATTTGTTTCAGACGGGAGTTGTATTTCCATTGTCAATTATAGCAATCCTTAGAGACAGTTGTTTCTTATCCGGGCTGAAGGGGCAAAGTGCCCATACATGAGACGGTGGGGCCCAAAATGATAAGATATGTCCATGAAAAAAAACGGCTTAAATACAATCAATAAGTTTCTTACATCCCTTTTCGGAAAACCCACCAATATTTCCAGCGCTGCCCGCAAATCCCAGGAATCCCATCCCTTCGCCGGACTCGGTCTCAATCCTGTTCTTGTGAAGGCCGCCGCGGCCATGGGGTATAAAGATCCAATGCCGATACAATCCCGCGCCATCCCCCTGCTTCTGGAAGGCGCCGACCTGCTTGGCTGCGCCCAGACAGGCAGCGGCAAGACCGCTGCTTTTGTTCTGCCGATATTTGACCGGATGCTCAGATGCAGAAAATCCGGTCTGCGCGTTCTGGTGCTGGTTCCCACCAGGGAACTGGCGGCTCAGGTGAGCGAAGCTTTCCGCGAGCTTGGAAGGGGCGCGGGTTTCAGGACGGTCGTGATAATAGGCGGAGTCGGATACGAAGGGCAGCTGTCTTCTGTTTCCAAAGGCGCGGCTGTTATGGTTGCCACCCCCGGCCGTCTGCTGGACCATCTCCAGCGCGCCAATTTCAACCTTTCCAGAGTTGAATTCCTGGTTCTGGACGAGGCGGACAGAATGCTGGACATGGGTTTTCTGCCGGATATAAGAGCGATAATAAACAGAGTTCCAAAACAGCGGCAGACTATGCTTTTCTCCGCCACCCTGATGCCGGAGATAGAGAAAATAGCGGCTTTTGCCCTAAGGAATCCGCAAAGAATCGATATTTCTCCCCCCGCATCAACTGCCGAAGGCATAAGCCAGGTCCTGTATCCCGTCATGAAGTTTCAGAAGGCGGATCTGCTTATGGCGCTGCTTAAATCCACCGAGATGAAGTCGGTCCTGGTTTTCTGCGGCATGAAGCATACCGCGGACCGCCTTTTCGGCCGACTGCGGGCCGGAGGCTTTTCCATCGATGTGCTGCATTCGGACCGCACCCAGAGCCAGCGCACAAAAACCATGGACGATTTCCGCAACAGCAGGTTCAAGATTCTGGTCGCCACGGACATAGCCGCACGCGGCATAGACGTCAGGAATATCAGCCACGTCATCAACTATGACGTGCCCCGATACCCGGAGGATTACGTCCATCGCGTCGGCAGGACCGCCCGCGCCTACGGAGTGGGCGACGCCATAACCCTCATGGACTCGGAAGAGCAGCCCTATGTGGCGGCCATAGAGCGCTTTCTGGGCGTGACATTCCCAAGGGCCATGCTTCCCGGTTTCAACTACATGATCCCCCCGAAATTGGAGCCGGCCGGCCCGAAAAAAATGTCTTCCGTCCACTGGGGCAGAAAGAAAATAGCAGGCTCAAGGGGAGCTCTTTTCAGGAAAAGATAAAAAACGGCAGGTGATACGCTGATAAGGCAATAAGGAAAAACGGGTTAATCCGGAAAGGTTTTAAGCTTGAGGAATTTGTTCCTGAGTTCTTTGAAGCGGGAATCCCTGCCGTGCTCATGCTTCAGGAAAAGCGACCGGGAGAAGAAGGCGGCCAGGGGAAGCAGGTCCGAAAGCCCGGCCGGGATTGAAAGCAGATTCTCGGTTATGTGGGGAAGCCTCGGCATGCCCGTACCCCTTAGACGGCCTGAAAAATCGCGCGCTATCCTTTCAATGCCGGCCGCGCCGCCCGAGCAGATGAGCATGCCGGTATCGTTTATCTTGCCCAGATAATCCTCGCACCTTTCGGAAAAAAGCTCCATGGAGAACAATTCTGGAGGCCGCGGCAGAAGATATTTTTTGAAATACTCCCTTTTCTCTACGACAACTCCCAGGGCCTTGAGGCTTGAAGCCCTGGCCACCCGGAGCATCCCGTCTTCAAAAGCTTCTTTTTCCTCCTTCCCCAGGAAGTCATAGGGTCCGTCTCCTTCCCATTCGGAGCAGACCGCGCCTTCCGTTTCAGCCGGGACGTGAAGTCCGGAACGGCTGTTTTCCGCCCAGGGGCTTATCCTGGCGTTGATGAGATTTCTCATGCCCCGCCGGACATGGTAAAGATCGGCGTCCCGCACGGCAATGCCGGCCACTACGTAAACCCCGGAGCCTTTTTCGTCGTTATCTCCGCATCCGTGAAAATAAATCAGTCTCATTTCTCAGTCCCGGCCCAGTTCATGATTGACCTGGGCCCCGGCCAGCATCATGAGCCCCATCAGATAGAGCCATGTCATAAGGCCTATTATGCCTCCGGCAGCGCCGTAAAATAAATTATGCGGTCCCGCGCTTTGGATGTAAAGCCGGAACAGTTCCGAGAAACCGAACCAGCCGGCCAGAGTGACCAGTGCCCCCGGGCTGAAAAGCCTGAAGGGGCGCTTTATTCCGGGGCCGAAGCTGAACACCAGCGCCAGGTCAAAGAGCATTACGGTCACCGCAATGACCCAGCGCGAAGCTCCGAAAAGCATTTTGAAGACAGGGGCGAAACCCACCCGGAGCGTCAGCCAGTCTTTGATGACAGGGCCCAGCACCAGCAGGAAAAAAGCCGCAAGCAGGACGCCGGCCAGCGCGGCGGTGAGCAGCAGGGATATGCCCTTGGCCTTCCAGTAAGACCGGTGCTCCTCCACGCAGTGTATCCTGTTGAGAGCGGTCATGAGGGAGGAAACCGCGGAAGACGCCGCCCATAGCGCAAGGATAAGCGTCCCTGCGGCCAGCAGAGTCCTCGGACGGAAGATAATGTCGACGACCGCCGGCCCCGCCAGCGTGAAAAGATAATCCGGAAGAAATTCTTTCATCATGGCGAGAACGCCGGCCGGCGTGGCTGATATGGGAAGCCAGGCGGTTATTGCCACCACGAATATGAGAAACGGAAAAAGGGAATAGAAGAAATAGAAACCCAGCTCTGCGGCCATATCATAGCTGTAATTTTTCTGCATGCCGTTCCAGACCCTGGCGGACAGGACAGCCGGACCGGGTTTTTTTGTTTTTTGCATTCTTGTCAGCGGCGGAGGAGATTATGACGCAAAAGGCCGGGATAGGCATCCCCGGCCCTGGCGGTGCAGGCATGAGACGTCCCGTAGTTTACCGGGGACGCCGACAATCATCCGCTCGGAATGCCGATAGCCGGAATTCCGGGCCGGGATCAGGCCTTTTTCTCGTTTTCAGCCACGAATTTCTTTATGTCGTCATAGGCTTCGAGGACCAGCTTCGCCTTGGTAAGCCCGAACGAGAAGGGATACTTGTCTTCCGGGTTCCTCTTCAGCACGATGATCGGATTGCCGTTGTATTCTGAACGTTCCACTATCATTTTAATCTCCTGTACAAATGCGATTTAAGCTTAAAATTCCAGCTTCCGTCCCACCCGCACCCAACATGGAAATAATAATACAAAAGAGCAGATTTTGCAATAAAACTGTTTACAAAAGACAAAGTGTAATATATATTATTATAACTATGATATATGCATTGAATCATTTTAAAATCATTTCACAGGAGGAAATATGTCCGCTTTTAAGATAAAAAAGATAGGGGTCCTGACTGGGGGAGGAGACGCCCCAGGCCTCAATGCCGTAATAAGAGCCGTGGTCAAAAGCGCCATGAACCGCGGATGGGAGGTTATGGGCATAAGAGAGGGCTTTGAAGGATTGGTCAACCCGGTCCGGGTGAAAAAGATAACGCAGAAAGACATCACCGGGATACTCAACATCGGGGGAACGATTCTCGGAACCACCAACCGCGGCAATCCCTTCGAGCACAAGGTCAAAGTCGGCGTGAAGACGGTAGTCAGAGATATTTCTTCGCAGGTAGTGGGCAATTTCCGCAGGCTTGGCCTTGACGCCCTGGTGGCCATCGGCGGAGACGGTTCGCTGACAATAGCGAACCGTCTGGCGAAAAAGGGCGTTCCGATAGTGGGCGTTCCCAAGACAATAGACAATGATTTGCGCGAGACAGTAATAACCTTCGGTTTTGACACCGCGGTTTCAACTGCCACCGATGCCCTGGACAAACTTCATTCCACGGCTGAAAGCCACAAGAGAGTCATGGTGGTGGAGGTGATGGGCAGGTATGCCGGCTGGATAGCCCTGAATTCAGGGG